>JBJOQB010000215.1:0-5262 GCA_046050125.1 Pseudomonadota bacterium | reverse complement strand
AATAAACTAAATATAATTAAACCTTGATTTGTCAGCACTTTTGACCATGTTTGTAGTATATTTGGTAAATCATTATAGTAATTTAAGCTTAAGTTACTATAAATAATATCTATACTATTTGGTTTAATTTGTTGTGGAATATTTAGTATATCATCAGTAAATAAAACATCTTCATTAATAATTTTAGTATCACTATCTTTAGATATAATATTTTTTGCTTTAGTAAAAGCATTACTTATGCCATTTAATATATTATTGGAATAATTGTTACTACTTGTATGAGATATATAAGACTTATTTTTATATTTATCTAAAAGAATTTTATTGATTATTACATTCGTAGTTTTAGGTAATTTGTCATATAGATTATAGCTATTTAAATTTAATCTATGGTTTTTATGTAAAGTTAAATCTGCACCTAAATTTAAGATATGCTTTGGTTTTATATTGATTGGCTGTAAGTTTTGTATGAGCTTTTTTTCAACCTGTTGATATAAAAATTGCCTTTGTAAAGATAGACCATATAAACGTAAAAACTGCACATCATTTAAATGTGCAGTACAAATGTTTTGATTCATTAATTTATGCTATTGTTTTTATGTATTAGATTGACGCTTTTTATCGTTTTGATTTTCACTAATACTACTTTCAAGCCAAGCTTTAATGCGTGATGCATCATTAAACCTACCAGCACTAGCAGCAGCATCAAGTAATACTAAAATTACTGAACGTCCCATTATCTTTGTTTGCATTACTAAACATTTTCCAGCTTCTGAAATATATCCAGTTTTTTGCATACCAATTTCCCAAGTACCTGCTTTTACAAGGCGGTTGGTATTTTTGTATGGTAAAGCTCTGCCATTAACACCTGTTATATTGTAACTAAGATTTGTAGAAAAATGACGTATTTCAGGGTGTTGTGATGCAGCAAATACCATTCTACCTAAATCATATGCACTAGATACATTTAAGCTTGATAACCCGTTACTATCCACAAATTTGGTATCATTCATACCTAGCTCTTTAGCTTTTCGATTCATTGCTGCAACAAACGCAGGTTTTCCGCCTGGGTAATATCTGCCTAATGCTGATGCCGCTCTGTTTTCTGATGACATTAAAGCTAATAGTAACATTTCCTGTCTTGTAAGTCTTTGCCCTAGTCTAAGCCTAGATGATGTGTGTTTTTGATAATCAACATCTTCATCTGTAATCGTTAAAACTTCGTCCATTGGCAATTTCGCATCTAAAACAACTAATGATGTCATCACTTTTGTAATTGATGCAATTGGTAACACTGCATGTGTGTTTTTTTCATATAACACTCGATTTGCATCTTGGTCAATTACTAAGGCAACACTAGATTTTAAGGATAGGGCATCTATATTTCGTAAACCCATTTGCTTACCGTAGCTAGTTTTTACATTTTTACGCTCTACTAATTGAGATGGTGCTAATGCATCACTGCTATTTTTATAATCATATGGCGACTTATAATTTGGATTATTTTTTCCATCATTATTGTAGTCATAGTAGCCACTTTGTCTTTGATAGTACTGCTGATAATTGTTATTATACCCTGTACCTTGTGCATGAACTAAAGCGACAGGCAATAGTGCCATTAGTATACTAGCTTTATATATTTTCCAGTGTTGTACACTACGCTTTGTAAAGTGTAACAGAGAAATCATGGTATATACCTCTATTTATATCATTAAAATACTTTGTTAAACTTGCAGTAAACCAGCAAAATATGCATATATTTTTATTATATACATCTAAAATCAGATGCAAGCTTATAATAAACAAGCATTTAAAAATATTACATATTTACTTATTCTTACTATCTAATTGATAAAAATAATAAGAAAAACACCAGTTTGTTTTTTACAACAAGCCTATAATTATACAATATATTTAAATTATAGACTATAACAAAACCTTTGAATTTAGCATATTTAAAGACTTGATATTAGAAATATTTTGTCATAATATGCTGTTGCGGACTTAGTCCCGTAGTATTATGTAGTTTATAGTATCCATTTAGTTCCATATACCAAGAATTATGTTGTATATGAGGAACTAATGCTTCTTGAATAATACGATTTTTTATCTCTTCATCATAGATAGGGACTAGAGTTTCAATCCTTTTAAAGCAATTTCTATGCATTAAATCACTACTGCCAATATACAGTTTATTTCTATTATTTTTATCTTGTTCGTAATCACATGAAAAGTAATAAATGCGATGATGCTCTAAAAACCTTCCTAATGTAGAAATAACTTTTATATTATCTGATATACCTTTAATACCCGCTTTTAAACAACATATTCCACGCACAATCAGAGTAATTTTTACCCCTGCTTGACTTGCTTTATATAGTGCTTCAATAATTTGAGTTTCATCTAATGAATTAACTTTTATAATTATTTCACTGCGTTTGTTCTTTGCTGATGAAAGCTTTTTATTTGATTTACTTTTATTACTAAAGTTCTGATTTATTTTCTCTGCATATTCCTGCTCTTTTTTTATTAGCTCTAATAATTGATTATGCAAATTAAATGGCGATTGTAAAATATGCTGATGATTAATAATTGCTGTTGTTCCTGTAATTGCCCTTATCGTTTGATGAATATCATTACATATACCTTCATGGTGCGTAAATAAGCAAAAATCAGTGTAAAATTTTGCTGTTTTAGTATGGTAATTACCTGTGCTAATTTGTGCATAATGCTTTAATTGCCAGCCATTTTTACCCCATTCATTACGAGTAATTAAGAGTAATTTTGCGTGGCATTTGTAACCTACAACACCATACACAACGTGTACACCATATCTTTCAAGTTCTCTTGCACTGTAAATATTTGTTTCTTCATCAAATCTAGCAAGTAACTCTACAATTACAGTAACTTCCTTACCCTCTTGAGCTGCTTTTATCAATGCTTGAATAATCGGCGAATTTTGCCCTGTACGGTATAGCGTCATTTGAATTGATACCACATCTTTATCTTGTATTGCTTGATTAATAAAATCTAGTAATGGGTCAAAACTTTCATAAGGTAAATGTAGTAACACATCTTGCTTTTTTAAATGATTAAACCATGATATTTCTTTAAGTTTGCTTGGATACTTAGGCACATGACTGCTAAACTTTAATTCAGGTAGGTTTAACTCATCAATTAATGGAAGTAGCCTTACTAAGTTTACAGGTCCATTTACTCGATAAGAATAAATATCAGTACTGTTATTTTGCTTTGTTACAGTGTCATCTTGCATTTGTATTAGTTTAGTAAGAATATGATTAGGCATTTTTTGTGCTACCTCTAAACGCATGGCATCTTGTAAATGCCTTGTGCTTAAATGCCCTTGTAATTCTGTTCTTAAATCTAATACATTCGATAAATCTTCATTTAAAGCTAAATCAGAATTTCTGGTTATACGAAATTGATAACAACCTGTAATGCCTAATTTTGGAAATAGTAAAGAGGAAAATGCTTGAATAAATGAAGATAAGAATACATAGCTATACTTACTATTCGCAATTTTAGTTGGCATATGTACTAATCGAGGCAAGCTACGAGGTGCAGGCAAAATAATAATTTCTGGTTTTCTACCAAAAATATCTGTACCATCAATTGTAATAGCAAAATTTAAACTTTTATTTAACACTAAAGGGAATGGGTGTGCTGGGTCTAATGTAATTGGCATGAGTACAGGCATAATATTATTTATAAAAAAGTCTTTTGCCCAGATAGTTTGCTCTTCATTCCAATTAAATGATTGATAAAAATAAACATCATATTTAGAGAGTAAGCTTGTTATTTCTTCATAACAAATATATTGCTCATTTACTAATTCCCCAATTTGCTCATGTATACTATGTAAAATTGTAGCTACACTTTGTCCGCATTCATCAATTAAATAGGTATTTTGCTGATATTTTATTTTTAAATTTGCATATCTTGTTTCAAAAAATTCATCAAGATTAGATGAAACTATACATAGATAACGCAATCTTTCTAATAAAGGTAAATCTGGATTTTGTGCTTGTGCAAGTATACGGCGATTAAACTGAATAATGCTAAGTTCTCGGTTAATAAGTTCTGTAGGGGTTTTCATAGTTATATCTCCTTATTTTATTTATAGCATATATAGTAGTTATAATTTAATTTTTGATGATAGTATGTGGTAACAAGGCAATAAAAAAAGACTAACCAAAATAATTAAATTTTGAGATTAGTCTTTATATTTGAAAATAAGCTATGATTTAAAAAAGCATAGATAAATTAAATTAATTATTCAATATCTTGTATATCAAAGCTTTGTAACACTAACTGAACATCTTCAGGAGATAGTTCTTGGTATTTACCACGTTGTAATCTGCTTGATAACGATAAATTACCGTAGCGGATTCTCGTAAGTCTAGAAACAGTTAAACCAACTGCTTCAAACATACGTCGTACTTCTCGATTTCTACCTTCAGATAAAGTAACTCTATACCAATGGTTTAAATTTTCCCCGCCTGCATCTTCAATTTTACCAAAACTAGCTAAACCATCATCAAGCAGAATACCTTTTAGTAATTGCTCTCTTGTTTCTTCCTCTAAGCTACCAATTACCCTAACAGCGTACTCTCGTTCAATCCCAAATCTTGGGTGCATAAAATTGTTAGCTAATTCGCCATTATTAGTAAATAATAGTAAACCTTCTGTGTTAAAGTCCAAACGTCCTATTGCTATCCATTTACCATTTCTAATACGTGGTAAATGGTCAAATACGCTTGGTCTTCCTTCTGGGTCAGCATGAGAAACGATTTCTCCGCTGGTTTTGTGATACATGATAATTCTTGGTTTTATCCATTCTTTAGCCTGTAAATTCACTCTATGCCCATTTACACTAACATCATCATTTAAGTTAATTCTTTGCCCAATTATGGCTCTTGTACCATTAACAATAACTCTGCCCATTTCAATTAGCTTTTCGATATTTCTTCTTGAGCCAATACCTAATTCAGCCAATAATTTATGAATACGAACATCTTTATTAGCTGAAGAGTAATTATCATTATAGCTATCATTTTGACTAAATTGACGATGTACTATCTTTTTTTTTTCGCTATCTTCAAATCTTGGCTTAGAATCTCTGGAATCTGCACGACCTCGTCCGCCTTCTTTGTTAAATGCTGGTCTTGCTGGTCTGTCGCCGAAGCTTCTTCCTTCTGAGCTTCTGCCACCTTCTCTATTTCCAAAACTTGGTCTAGAGTC
>JBJOQB010000214.1:0-2633 GCA_046050125.1 Pseudomonadota bacterium | reverse complement strand
GTTCTGCAAGATTTGCTACATTTGAAGAAATTAAAAAATCAGGCTTAATTGGTAATGATAAAGGTGTATTTGTAGGTGCAATAGAACATAAAAATACTTGGCATTTTTTAAGACATAATGGGGTAGAACACTGTTTAGCTTTAGCTCCTACACGTTCAGGAAAGGGAATATGCCTCGTAGTTCCTACCCTATTAACATGGGAACAATCAGCTATAATATATGATATAAAGCGTGAATTATGGCATTTAACTTCAAAATACCGTAACAAAATAGGCAAATGCTATTTATTTGACCCGTCAAGCCCTGAAAGTAGTTGTTTTAACCCACTATCAGAAGTTAGATTATGCACTGAAAAACAGATTGCAGATGCTCAAAACATTGCATACATGTTGGTAGATAGAGACGGCTTAGGATTTGATGGGGACTATTGGAAAGAGGCATCTTATGTGTTATTAATTGGGGCAATTTTGTATGTGTTACACAATGATAGCAATGCTAATCTTTATGATGTTTTATCTTTTTTTAGTAGTGAAGATACAAATCATTTAACTATGGATAAAATGGCTAAATTTGAATGTCATGACAAAATAGCTCAAAAAGAAATACAAAACATAGGTAATTCTATGTTTAAAACACCCGAAAAAGAATTAGCTGGAATAATAAATAGTGCAAGTAAATGTTTATCTATTTTTAGAGACCCACTCATACAAAAAATTACTAGCTATAGTGAATTTAGTATTTTAGATATTGTAAACTCTGAAAAACCTATATCGCTATATATGGCTTTTGACCCCAGCAATCTTGATAGATTACGCCCATTAATCAGATTAATTACTAATCAGATATTAAAAAAACTAACTGAAAGCATGAAATTTGAGAATGGACAAGGATTATCCCCGCATAAGTATAAATTATTAATGATGTTAGATGAATTTACAGCATTAGGCAAACTAGAAATTTTACAAAGAAGCTTGGGATTTATGGCAAGTTATGGCATAAAGGCATATTTAATCGCTCAAGATATTAGCCAAGTCCATGCTTGTTATACTGGAAATGAAAGTTTAACAGCAAATTGTCATATACAAGTAGCATTTACGCCTAATTCAGGTCGTATAGAAACGGCTAAATATTTAAGTGATTTACTAGGAAATAAGACAGAATATAAAACAGCAATTTCTATTAGTGGTAAAACTGGCAATATTAAAAATGATGGATTTTCTAGCCATATTGATGAAATCAAACGCCCATTAATGACAGCCGAAGAAATTTTAAGAATGAAGGGGCTAACTAAAGACGGCGAAAAAGTGATAGATACAGGCAATATGCTAATTTTTGTGAATGGTATAAATCCCATTTTTGGTAAGCAAGCACCTTATTTTATGAATGGAAGTATGATGAGTAGGATTGTATAAAGATAGCGGGCAAGGTTTATCCTCGCCCCTAAATTGATATTAGGATAACAATCTTATTTTGTCTTTAGAAAATAGTTAACAATTGTTAATTATCAAAATTAAAAAAATAAACTATGTTTCTAAAATCTCTTGTACGAACCTATTTTGCATATACACCACAACATCAATACCATTATTAACTAATTTATTCATATTGTTCTGGCTTACTTCAAGCAATAATTCTTCTAATCTATCTAATGCTTTATTTGCACTATTAGCATGTATAGTTGTCAATAAGCCTTTATGACCTATATTACATGACTTCAATAATTCTAAAGCCACTATTCCTGTTCTTACTTCGCCTATTACAATCCTATCAGGTTCACGGCGTAAAGTTGATACTAGCAAATCATTTAAACTATTTTTTGCATCACTTTTTAAATATTCAGTATTTGGAAGTTTACATTTAATTTCTGCGGTATCTTCTAAAATCATACAACGCAAATTTGGCTTTATATTATAAAGGGCAAGTAATAAAGAATTTAATAAGGTAGTTTTACCGCTATTCATACCACCAGCAATAAGTATGTTTTTTTCTTCTTTTAAGGCACAAATTAACTTATCATATTGTGTCTGCGTCATAAGCTTATCTTCAATATAGCTATCTAAAGATAATAAGACATCATTATGCAAACGAATGGTTATCGAACTACCTTTAGTTATTGGAGGTATTGAGCCTTGTACTCGCAGTAGTCTATTACTAAGAATAATAGAACCTGATAAATCAGCATTGTATTCATTTATTACAGTATTATTTAAGTCCGCTACTTTGCATAAGATAGCATATCTTTGTAGTTCTGCCATATATCCAACATTACTAATAATGCCTGATGATTTTACCCATATTTGACCATCGCTATTTAGAAATATGCCTGTAATACTATTATCTGAAATATATTGCATTAGCTGGCTTCCCATGGTTTCAATTAGTCCATGTAAGCGTTCTTCTTGCTCGTTTTGGTTTAATATCATATTTTTATAATCCAATTGTTAATAATGAAATTTATGCATATATTTTATCTTTCTAAATCTGAACTCTTTTCATTTATAGATATATCTTTTTGATTTGCATATTTTTCTATTTCTTGCTTAAATTCTTGGCTACCCTCTATTTTTAATTTATTACCATAATTTTTATATGCAACTTCTAATGCTTGCTGTCTTGCCTGCTTAGTATCAACT
>JBJOQB010000213.1:0-2687 GCA_046050125.1 Pseudomonadota bacterium | reverse complement strand
GAACTAAGCATGAAGTTATGGGTTAACATTAATAAACCTGATGAATTTAACAAATTTCAGACTATCTTATGCTCAGCTCTCTTTAAATAACACTCTCGAATTTTGAAAACTAATAAAAAAGATTATTTCTTTCTCATATGCGGGAAAAATATCACATCTCGAATGCTTGGGCTATCTGTAATTAGCATGATTAATCTATCAATACCAATTCCACAACCGCCAGCAGGTGGCATGCCATACTCTAATGAATTAATGTAATCAGCATCGTAGTACATAGCTTCTTCATCGCCTGCTTCTTTTGCTAATACTTGTTGCTTAAAGCGGTTGGCTTGGTCTTCAGGGTCATTTAACTCTGAGAATCCATTAGCTAATTCACGCCCAGCGATAAATAACTCAAAACGTTCAGTAATTTGTGAGTTAGTATCTGATACTCGTGCTAAAGGCGAAACTTCAACAGGATAATCAATAATGTAAGTTGGATTCCAAAGTAAATGCTCAGCTACTTCTTCAAATAAAGCTAGTTGTAGTGAGCCAATTCCTGCATTTTTTAGTGTTAGAGAATTAATATCAACTTTTAAAGCACTTAAACTTTGTTTTACATAATCAATATTTTGTAAATCATCAGCATTGTACTTTGGAGCATATTTAGTAATTGCTTCAACTAAAGTTAAGCGGTCAAATGGTTGGCTAAAATCAATCGTATTACCTTGATATGTAATAGTTTGTGTTCCGCATACTGTTTGCACTACATTTTGAATGAGTTCTTGTGTAAACTGCATAAGCCAGTGATAATCAGTATAGCATGCATAAAATTCCATCATAGTAAATTCTGGATTATGTCTTACTGAAACGCCTTCATTTCTGAAATTACGATTAATTTCAAAAACTCTGTCAAAACCACCAACGAGCAAGCGTTTTAAGTATAGCTCAGGTGCAATACGCAAAAACATTTCCATATCTAAAGCATTATGATGCGTAGTAAATGGTTTAGCACTTGCCCCCCCCGGAATTGGGTGTAACATTGGTGTTTCTACTTCTAAAAAGCTAGCATTTACCATGTGATTACGTACAGTTTGTATTGCTTGAGTACGTTTTATAAAAGTAGATTTTACTTGTGGATTTGCAATTAAATCTACATATCTTTGACGGTAGCGTATTTCTTGGTCGCTTAAGCCATGGAACTTATCAGGTAATGGGCGTAAGCTTTTGCTGATTAAACAAATATTATCACAATATATCGATAATTCGCCTTTATTTGTTTTAAAAATTCTACCACTTGCACCGATTATATCGCCTAAATCAAATGTTTTGAAATCATCATAATTTTCAATTTCATTATTTATATAAAGCTGAATTTGTCCTGTACTATCACTTAAAGTTATAAAACTAGCTTTGCCCATAATTCTTTTTAACATGATACGCCCAGCAATTTTTACTTGAGCATTTATTTCTTCAAGTTGTGGTTTATCATAGTTATTATATTCATCACTAATTTTTTGTGCATAATGTTGTGGCTTAAATTGATTTCCATATGCTACTCCATTATTTTTTTCACGAATTTGAGCTAGTTTATTTCTACGTTCTGCAATAATTTGATTTTCATCAATTACATTTTCAGTAATATTTTCATTATTAGTGTTTATGTTTTCCATTTTTTTCTTTCTTTAATTATATAATCTATAATGATATAAAATCATATCCCATATTAAATAAATCTATTTGTGAACTATCTAATTTTTGCTTTACTGCATCAATTGCATGTTCAGAGCTATCTATTCCAATCCAATATCTATTATTAACAGATGCCGCCTTTAAGGTCGTTCCAGAACCACAAAAGCAATCTAAAATAATACTATCTTGATTAGAAGATGTTGTAACTATTCTTTCTAGTAAATCAGAATTTTTTTCTGTTGGATATATAGGGTATTGTGGGTCTTTATATTCCCAAATATCTTGAACTCTTTTTCCTTCTTTTTCATCAGCAAATATTATTTTTCGTGGATTACCATTTGAAGACCATTCAATTAAACCTTGCATATCCCATTGTTCTAAAATCTCAACCTTTGTTCTCCAGTGCCTACCCTTTGGGGGAAGTAAATTACGAAAAGGCTGACTTGTATTTCCTTTTGTTTCACCAGGTGCATGTATAGGTACAGTTGTGTATCTTCTGCCATCATAGTTAATTTTTGGAAATAGCTTAACTATCTCTTTTTCAGTATACTTTTCTTTAGGTTCATTCCATATTGGATTACTTCCTACAGTATAAAATAAAATTAAATCTTTAATATTACTATATCCTACCCTATCAAAATTCTTTGGATTACACTTTATTCTTGATATATCATTTTTGAAGTTATTTATACCAAATATTTCATCCATAAGAATTTTAACATAATGACCAATTTTATAATCTATATGTAGATATATAGAACCCTTATCTGATAAAAGTTCTTTTAATAGTATTAGTCTTTCTCTTAAAAACTCTATAAATTCATTTCCTAATAATTTATCAGAATATGCCAATAAACCCTTTTTAGGAGAGCTTATAGTTGATACTCTATCTTTATTAAAAATAAAATCTATATTTGTAGAAAAAGGTGGGTCAATATAAATTAAATCTATTTTATTAGATAATTTTTTTTCATTTATCAAATATTTAAGACCAAGCAAATTATCTGCTTTAATTA
>JBJOQB010000212.1:0-2589 GCA_046050125.1 Pseudomonadota bacterium | reverse complement strand
TAGCATTTAAGTATAATTATAAAAGTTAAGTAAATATTAAATTCTTTTTATATAGCTAAGACTGGGTAACAGTAATATACATAAAGAATTATCAATATTATGTATAAATTCACATAGTAATCATATGGATATATGTATAGGGTATATGTATATTTTTCTCATATCTAGATGACACAGAATATGCAAGCAACTATAATATATCTAGCTAAAATAATATGGATAAAAAATGACAACAATACAACTGGGGCAACTTGAACGTAATCAAGAATTAAAAAATTGGCTAGAAAAAATTAACAATCCTGAATATGCTCTAGATATTTCAACATTACAAGTAGCTTCAAGCGATGCTAGTTTTAGAAGTTATTTTAGAATACATAGCCAAAATAAAAGTTATATTGTCATGGACGCACCTCCACAACATGAGGACTGTACGCCATTTGTTAATATTACAAAAATATTTGAAAGTAGCATAAATGTGCCACATATTTTTGAGCAAAATTTAGCACAAGGCTTTTTATTATTGACTGATTTTGGCGATACAACATTATTTAAATCAATTAAGCAAAATAATGACATCATTTCAACAACAGAATATATTGATATATGCAATATTTTGATTGATTTACAACTTGATAGTAAGCCGAATATTATTCCAAATTATGATGAAGCAAAACTAAAACAAGAAATTTATCTATTTAATGATTGGTATGCACCAAAACATTGTAATAAGCCTTTAAATGACGAACAGAAAAATAATTTAGAATCTATCTATCAAAAAATAGTAAAAAACAATTTAGCTCAAGCTCAAGTTTACGTACATCGTGATTATCATTCACGTAATATCATGAAAACTAATGATAATAAATTTGGAATTATTGATTTTCAAGATGCTTTGTATGGGGCAATAACTTATGATTTAGTATCTTTATTAAAAGATGCTTATATAGAATTAAACTCTCAACAACATGATGAAATATTAGCTAAGTATTGGGAGAATGCAAAAGCTAAAGGTTTAAATGTTAAAAGTTTTGAAGAGTTTACCACTGATTATGAATTAATGGGGCTACAAAGGCATTTAAAAGTTTTGGGTATTTTCGCAAGGTTGTATCACAGAGATGGAAAGTCGAGCTACTTAAATGATATCCTTTGGTATTTAAGTATACTATTGCTATGGCAGATAAATACAAGGAATTTAAGCATTTAGCTGATATTTTAAGATATTTAAACCCGTAAAATATCTTAAGCATTTTAAAACTATTCTAAATAAGGAAGACAAACACTATGTATAAATATATATTACTATTAATTTCAGCTTTTAATATTTCAATTGCTCATGCAGATATTTTATCGCAAAAACAAAGAAATAATATTGTAGATTTAACGATGAAAAACTTTTGGAGCAAAGCAAAAAATTCAAATGGTGAATTTATCCAGCCTAAATCAGATGCAGAAAGAAACACTGTTCCTGTTCCAATTGAAATCTCAAATACAGCTATTTCAGCTGGCGAATTATCAGGGTTGGCACAATGGTGTAATCTTGATTGGAAAACAAATTATGCTTCACTGATGCATTCAGCCCGTAGTAAAAAAGTTTTTACTGATACTCAATTAGCTTTTATTGCTGTAAATCATGGTATAGCACAGGGAATGATTGAATCTTCGATAGCTAAAATAAATCAAGAATGCACTAGCAAAGAAAAAAGTGTAATTTCAGAAAAGTTAAAGAATGCTAAATATTTGTAAATAAGAAAATTGAGATTGCACAAAATGTTTGATTAGTAAATATTTCTGTAGAACATATGAGCAAAACTACTGGATTAAGCAAAAAATAGATTAAAGAATTATAAAAAGGTAAATATGTCAGATTCAAAACAAATAAAAGGTATGCAAACTGATTATAGCAATAAAATTGGTTTGTATAGTGATAAAACAGAAAGTTTTATTAGTCAAATTAATGATGTAGTAATTAGTTTTCCGTTTAAAGATTGTGTGCTAGAAGCAGGCATGACAAAGGAAGATAAGAAAACTCGTGAAGAAAGATTTTTACTGCAAAAAACTGATACATCAGAAATTGATACTTTATTTGATGAAAAAGTTTTAACTAATTTTAAGTTAATCGATAATAGCGGAGAAAAGGTTTTATCACAAGATGATGATGTGCAATTTTTTGATGAAGATGGCGAATTAAAACAAAATTTACTAATAAAAGGTAATAATTTGCTAGCTTTGCATAGCTTAAAAAATCGCTTGGCTGGTAAAGTAAAATTAATTTACATTGACCCGCCGTATAATACTGGTAGTGATAGCTTTACTTATAATGATAATTTTAATCATAGTTCATGGTTGGTATTCATGAAAAACCGCCTTGAAATAGCCAAGCAATTGCTTAGAGATGATGGAGCTATTTTTATAAGTATTAGTGATGAAGAATACGCTTATTTAAAAGTATTATCTGATGAAGTTTTTAGTAGAGAAAATTATATTTTTTCAATCGTTTATAAAAGGCATTCTGGTGGAGGCAATGATTCAAAATATATTGCTGTAGACCATGAATATATTTTAATTTATGCTAAAAATAAAGGATATATA
>JBJOQB010000211.1:0-4654 GCA_046050125.1 Pseudomonadota bacterium | reverse complement strand
TGTCATTCCCGTGTAGACGGGAATCCAGTAAACAAAAACTCTGGATACCTGCCTTCGCAGGTATGACGCTACTGTAGGTAAATTAGCCAAAATAAAGAATTGTATATTTATAAGATATACTATTATACAATTAATACAATAACTATCTATAATTAATACTCTCAAATTTGCTAGTGCAAGCCTAAATTTTTCAAGAAGTATTTAATCAAATATCTAATATAGAAAAATATAAGTATTTTCTAGAGTGAAGTGGCAGAATAATTGCAGGCTATAATAAAGCATTTCATGGCAATACAATCGCTAAGAAAATTGGATTACAAAATATATTTACTAAAAATCCTCGTTTTAAAAATTGGATAGAAGCAATATTAATATAACTAAATGATATTTAAGTAAGTAGATTGCTACACTAAGATTGACATTATATTCCATGTATCATTATATCCAATAAATATTATCTCCAATTATTATAAGTATAAAACTACTTGTAGTTATGTTAGAATTTATTCACCATAAATTTTATGTATAAAAGGAGATAGGCGTGTCAAATTCAAATTTACACCTAGAAGATATAGCAATAGTTTCAGCAAAACGTACAGCTATCGGAAAATTTAGCGGAACACTAGCAAAAATCAGTGCTAGCTCGCTTGGTGCTAGTGTTATTAAAGACATTCTAGCCAATACAAAAATCGCTCCAGAACTTATACAAGAAGTAATTATGGGGCAAGTTTTAACTGCAGGTTGTGGTCAAAATCCAGCACGTCAAGCAAGTATAGAATCAGGTTTACCACATAGTACAAGTGCATTTACTATCAATAAAGTATGTGGTTCTGGTTTAAAATCTGTAGTTTTAGGAGCTCAAGCAATTTTAAGTGGAGACTCTGAAATTATCATCGCTGGTGGGCAAGAAAATATGAGCAACAGCCCACATGTATTGCCAAATTCTCGTGATGGCTTCCGTATGGGAAATACTAATTTAATTGATACTATGATAAATGATGGATTATGGGATATCTATAATAATTACCATATGGGCATTACTGCTGAAAATGTTGCAAAACAAAAAGGCATTACCCGTGAACAACAAGACGAATTTGCGGTAAATTCTCAAAATAAAGCAGAAAAGGCTCAAAAAGACGGCAAATTTGATGATGAAATTACTCCTATTCATATTCCACAGAAAAAAGGCGACCCAATAGTATTTCGCCATGATGAATATATTCGCCAAGGTGCAACTTTAGAGCAAATGCAAGCATTACGACCAGCATTTGATAAAACAGGCACAGTAACAGCAGGTAATGCTTCAGGTATTAATGACGGTGCAGCAGCAGTAATGTTAATGACAGTAAGCAAAGCACAAGAATTAGGCTTACCAATTTTAGCTCGAATTAAAGCATTTGCAAGTAGTGGTTTAGACCCTGCATTTATGGGTTTAGGGCCAATTAATGCAAGTACAAGATGTTTACAAAAAGCAGGTTGGAATGTACAAGATTTAGATGTACTAGAAATAAATGAAGCATTTGCAGCACAAGCAATTGCAGTAAATAATGCTATGGGTTGGGATACATCAAAAGTGAATATTAACGGTGGTGCAATTGCACTTGGACACCCAATTGGTGCATCAGGTTGTAGAATTTTAGTGAGTTTAATTCACGAAATGCAACGTAGTAATGCAAAAAAAGGCTTAGCATCATTATGTATTGGTGGTGGAATGGGAATAGCTTTAGCATTAGAAAGAGATTAATTTAGCTAAATATATTTATATAAATTCATACCTTGCCAAATTACAAAAATAAAATAACAGAAATAAGCGGGTATGAAATAATAATATTCAGCATATATAAACGTAATTAAACATAATTTAAGGAAGAGATATGAGTACAAATCAAGATAATCAACAAAATCAAAAAGTAGCATATGTAACAGGTGGTATGGGTGGGATTGGAACAGCTATCTGTCAAAGTTTAGCGACTGATGGATTCAAAGTAATTTCAGCTTGTAGTCCAAATCGTGATCCATCTATCTGGTTAGAAGAGCAAAAAAAAATAGGTTTTGATTTTTCAGCATCAATTATTGATGTAGAAAGTTTTAAATCGTGCCAAAAATCAATTAGTGATGTAATTGAACAGTATGGCAACATTCATGTGCTTGTAAACAATGCAGGAATTACTAAAGACGCATCATTTCGTAAAATGAGCTTTCAAGAATGGAATGATGTAATTAATACAAATTTAAACAGCCTTTTTAACGTAACAAAACATGTTGTAGAAACGATGATTAGCCAAAATCACGGCAGAATTATCAACATTTCTTCAGTAAATGGACAAAAAGGACAATTTGGACAAACAAATTACAGTGCCGCAAAAGCAGGAATGCATGGTTTTACTATGGCATTAGCACAAGAACTAGCAAGCAAAGGCATAACTGTTAATACTATTTCCCCAGGTTATATCGCCACAGAAATGGTGCAAAAAATTGAGCAGAACATACTAGATAAAATCATAGCCACTATACCTGTAAAACGCTTAGGATTACCTCAAGAAATAGCAAGTTTAGTATCGTGGTTGTCAAGTGAAAATGCTGGGTTTGCTACAGGTGGTAACTTCCCTATTAACGGCGGACTACATATGTGTTAAGGTAATTACTTAATAACAAATCGCATGGAGTATTTATGGCATTTCATCTAAGTGTTAACGGAAACCTAAAGCAACAAACTTTTAAAACAACTAAAGATTTAGCAGATTGTGTGGGTTCGGAATATGGCGGTAACTTAGAGCTAAATAAAGTAGTACTCTCATGTAGCGATTGCAGAGATGCAGACAGAAAAAACTTAACTTCAAATGCTTCTAAAAGTAGCCTTGTTTGTTATGAATTAATTACAAATGAACATCTAATATTTATTTCAAACAGACCACATAGCATATCTTATTTAGGAAGTATGAGACATTGTAGTAATTGTGATAAAGATACTATGTTTCATTGATTGAATATGCGAAATATATATAAAAATAAAGAGAATAAAAATGCAACAATATAATATAAAAATCGGAGCTAAACCAGCTAAATCTAGCATAATTATTAGCACATCGTCATCAGCGAAACTAAGCGATGAACATTTAAGCAAAGTATTTTCTAAAGAAGAAATTAAACAGCTTCAACAAATTGCAAAACTAGCTAAATTTGAAGGAAAGCCTAAAACAAGCATACAAGCTAATTTTACTGGTTTACCTGCAATTATAATTGGTAATGATAAAGCAGAAATTGAACAAAGTGCTAGTTATTTAGCTACTACTTTATCAAGTTTAGTAAAAGAATATAAAAGCCAAAATATTAATATTATTTTGAATGAATTAGATGCACAAAATTTACATCAAATAGTTGTTGCATGGCATAAAGCTAATTACAATGTGCATGACAGACATGATTTAAAAAAAGAATTTAAAAAAGACAAATCATCAGCAAAGACAGTAAATTTAGAAATTACTGTATTTAATCAAAATAATAAAGATGAGTTAAGCTCTCAGTTATTAAACAGCTTGGCAACTGTAGAAGGCATGGTAATTACGCAAGATTTAGCTAATCTACCACCAAACATAGCTACACCAACATTTTTAGCCAATACAGCTAAAGATATAGCAAATAAAGATAATAATATCAGTGTAAAAATTCTTGATAAAAAACAAATTGAAGCTTTAGGCATGAATTCATTTTTATCAGTAACTAGAGGCTCACAAGAAGCTCCAAAATTAATCACTTTAGAATATAAACCAAAAACTACAGCAAAAGCTAAAAAAACAGATAATGCACCAATTATTTTAGTAGGAAAAGGCATTACATTTGATAGCGGTGGTATTTCATTAAAACCAGGTGAAGGCATGGACGAAATGAAATATGATATGTGTGGAGCTGCAACTGTAATCGGCGTATTTAAAGCATTAGCACTTATTCAGCCACAAGCTCATGTAATTGGTATTATTCCAAGCTGTGAAAATATGCCATCTGGTACAGCAACTAGACCGGGGGATATTGTAAAAAGCATGAATGGCTTAACAATTGAGATTTTGAATACAGATGCTGAAGGCAGATTAATTTTATGTGATGCATTAACATATGCACAGAAAATAAGCCCACAAAAACCAAAAGCAATCATCGATATAGCAACATTAACAGGTGCATGCGTAATTGCATTAGGTAATCATAATACAGGTTTATTCTGTAATAATCAAAACTTACAGCAACAGCTTTTAAGCAGTGCAAAAAGCACATTAGATAACGCTTGGGCAATGCCTTTAGATAGTGCTTACAAAGAGCAATTAAAAAGTAACTTTGCAGACTTAGCTAACATTGGTGGAAGACCAGCAGGTAGTGTTACAGCAGCTTGCTTTTTACAGCATTTCATTGACGAAGGTAATGCATGGGCTCATTTAGATATTGCAGGTACAGCATGGAATAGCGGTAAAAATAAAGGGGCAACAGGCAGACCTGTTAGCTTACTGATTGATTTTATTGTAAAGCAATAATATATAAAGCTTTATAGAGAGTGTTAAATACGTATAGCTGATTTAAAAATAATCTGATATTTATAAAATTCCTCAGGCTTATTTACATGTACCCATAACCTCATACTAAGTTCTACCATTTCTACAGAACGGGA
>JBJOQB010000210.1:0-9476 GCA_046050125.1 Pseudomonadota bacterium | reverse complement strand
AAACACCATAAACAAAATGCATATATCTAAAACATCATATATGCATTTTTAAAATAATACACCTAAACTATAAGTTATATATTTAATTAAACAATTTTCCCATGGCATTGTTTATATCGTTGTCCACTACCACAAGGGCAAGGTTCATTTCTTCCTATATTCAAATTCTCAAAAGATATATTTTGATTAGCTGAATTTGATGCCTCATCTGTCAAAGGCATACCAAGGTTATTGCTTAACTCAATTGCTGAATTGCCTAAGTTACCCAAATAGCTAGAATTTGAATCATCTTGTGCAACATTAACATTTTCTGAAGCTGGCTGTACATGGACTGTTGAAATAGTTTGTACTATCTTATATTTTATATCTTTTAATAAGGTATTAAATAATTCAAATGCTTCTTTTTTATACTCTTGTTTAGGGTCTTTTTGAGCATAACCACGTAAATGTATGCCCTGACGTAAATGCTCCAGATTAGCTAAATGTTCTCTCCAATAATGGTCAATACTAGATAGCATAACGCTACGTTCAAAATCATTAAACCCTTCTTTACCAACTAACTCTACTTTATTTGCATAGCTTGTTGTAACTTCTTGTTTTACAAAATCTAGTATATCTTCTGCTGAAATAGCTGTTGAACCATTAATTTTAGCATGCAAATCTATATCTAACTGCCATTCATTTTTTAAAATAGACTGTAATTTATCTACTTGCCATTGTTCTTCTAACGACTGTTGAGGAACATATTCTTCAACTACATTTTCAACTACATCTTGCATTAAATCTTTTACTAATTCACTAACTTCATCTTGAGATAAAATTTGATTACGTAATGCATAAATTTCTTTTCTTTGCTCATTTGAAACGTCATCGTACTGTAATAATTGCTTACGCACATCAAAGTTTCTACCTTCTACTTTACGTTGAGCACTTTCAATAGAACGTGAAACCATTTTTGCCTCAATTGGCTCATCATCTGGCATTTTTAAGCGTGTAAATAAAGCTTTTAACTTTTCGCCACCAAAGATACGCATTAAATCATCATCTAAAGATAAATAAAATCTTGATGAACCTGGGTCTCCCTGTCTACCCGCTCTACCTCTTAATTGATTATCAATACGTCTACTCTCATGCCTTTCAGTACCAATAATGTGCAAGCCACCAAAACTTTTAATTAGTGCATGTTCTTCTTGCCATTTTTTCTTTAATATTTCTATTTGTTCTGTTTTAGATTGAGGTAATAAATTTTCATCATTTTCAATTAATTTAATGCCAACCTCAACATTACCACCTAAAATAATATCAGTACCACGCCCAGCCATATTTGTAGCAATTGTTATCATGCTTTTTTTACCTGCTTGGGCAATAATATCTGCCTCTTTAGCATGTTGTTTTGCATTTAACACTTGGTGATGTAACTTTTCTTCATTAAGTAGATTTGAAATATATTCTGAATTTTCAATAGATGTTGTACCAACTAATACAGGCTGTCCTCTGTCATAGCAAGCTTTAATATCCTTAATCACTGCACGATATTTTTCAGTAACACTTTTAAAGATTTGGTCTTGATAATCTTTACGCACAACATTTCTATTTGTTGGAATTACAACAGTTTCTAGTCCATAAATCTCTTGGAATTCGTATGCTTCAGTATCAGCTGTACCTGTCATACCAGCTAATTTTTCATACATACGGAAGTAATTTTGGAATGTAATTGAAGCCATTGTTTGATTTTCTGGCTGAATCTCAACTTTTTCTTTGGCTTCTACAGCTTGATGTAAACCTTCTGACCATCTACGCCCTGACATTAAACGTCCTGTGAACTCATCAACGATAATAATTTCGCCATCTTGCACTACATAGTGTTGGTCTTTATTGTATAAATAATGAGCTCTCAATGCGGCGTATACATGATGCATTAATGTGATATTATGAGGAGAATAAAGGCTATCTCCTTCTTGAATTAATCCCATATTAGAAAGAATTTCTTCAGTTTTTTCATGCCCTTGTTCTGTTAAAAACACTTGATTGCTTTTCTCATCAATTAAGAAATCGCCTGCTTTTTCAATACCTGTGCCATCAGATTTCTCTTCGCCAATTTGTCTAGTCAATAATGCAGGAATACCATCAATTTTGTTATAAAGTTCCGTGTGGTCTTCTGCCATACCTGATATAATTAGCGGAGTACGAGCTTCATCAATTAAAATTGAGTCTACTTCATCAACTACTGCAAAATTTAAGCCTCTTTGCACCTTATCTTTTTGACCATAAACCATATTATCACGCAGATAATCAAAACCAAATTCGTTGTTAGTTCCATATGTAATATCTGACTGATAAGCTTCTTGCTTTAATTTATTCGGAATATTTGATAAATTAATACCTACAGTTAAACCTAAAAAATTAAATAGCTTGCTCATCCATTTTGCATCTCGTTCAGCTAAATAATCATTTACAGTAATCACATGCACACCATTACCAGAAATAGCATTTAAATATGCAGGTAATGTAGCCATTAATGTTTTACCTTCACCTGTACGCATTTCTGCAATTTTACCAAAGTGAAGTGCCATACCACCAATTAACTGCACATCAAAATGACGCATATTCATAACACGTCTTGAGGCTTCACGACATACTGCAAAAGCTTCTGGTAATAAGCTATCTAAGGTTTCATTATTAGCATATCTTTGTTTAAATTCCTGTGTTTTTTGTGTCAGTGCTTCATCACTTAACTCAACTAAACTTGCTTCTAATGCATTGATTTTTCTTACAATTTGCTTATAGTGCTTTATAATTCTATCGTTACGGCTACCAAAAATTTTTTTGAATAATGTAGTTAACATGTTTTTATATGCTTTATTATGCGTGAATGTGAATAAATATATGTAGTGTATAGTATAGCTATATGTGGCTACAATTTGTAATAATACTAATATTTTAGCCAGTTTACAATACTTTGTTTAAAAGTGTATATTGCAAGCCAATATAATTTACTTATGCGAGAAAAACCATACCTTACTTGCAATCCATAATTTTGTAGCAGGGCTAAGGCTAATTCTTTGATGTAAAACTTGATAATCTGCATCAATTATTTCATCTAATAATCTTTTATAGATTGCACCCATAATCAAACCTGCTCTTTGATTTGACCTATCTTCTTGCGGTAATGTATTGATTGCATCTTGATAAATATCATAAGCTCTTTGTGCTTGAAATGACATTAATTTACGGAAATTATCTGAATACTCATTTGTTGATATACTTTGTACGCTTAAATTATATGTTTGTAAATCATTAATTGGTACATATACTCTACCTCTACGACTATCCTCCCCAACATCTCTTATGATATTAATAAGTTGTAAAGATAAGCCTAGTTTTTTAGCATATTCTATCGTTTTAGGATTTTTAAACCCAAATATATGTGCTGAAATTACTCCAACAACGCCTGCAACACGCCAGCAATATTGCTCTAAATTAATAAAATCAATATAACGATTTTGGCTTAAATCCTGTTCCATACCGTCAATAATTGTATCAAACCATTCTTTTTTTAGATTATACTGCTTTATAGTTTCTAAAAGTGCATGTCCTACAGGGTGTGTAGATTGATTATTGTATATTCTTCTTAATTCTTGTCGCCACCAATTCAGCTTATGTAATGCTAATTGTGGGTCATCACATTCATCAACTAAATCATCTATTTCTCTACAAAAAGCATACACACTAAAAATAGCTTGTCTTTTTTCTTTAGGTAATAGCAAAAAGCTATAGTAAAAGCTCGTTGAGCTATTTGCAACTTTTTGTTGGCAATATTGATTAGGAGTTAAGTTCATATTCCGATTTTTATTTATTCTTTTATTTAAAGCAAATTTATTGAATTTACTTTGAACTATTTTATAATTGTTGTAGCCAATATTGTAATCCAATCATACCATTTTAGTACAGGGCGTTTTGTGAAAACGTTATAATTTATCTTATGAAGCTTATTACAAATTGTATTTGCTGCATATATCATACATTTCAGTTCTAAACCCATACGTTTTGGCAGATTTTTACATAATGGTAGTCCTGACAAAAGCATCTGTTGTGCAATATGTACTTGGTTATACATCATTTGTTGCCATTCAAGCCAAGAATTATGCTTTTTGGGATTATTATTTTTTGAGAACTCGCATAAATCTTTTAGATTATCCATACTGAAATTATGCTCATATAAAATATCATAAGATAAATAAAAACGATTTTTAGCGTAATCTATTGCAACATCTTGATAAAAATTAATCAACTGCAATGCAGTACAAATATTATCACTGTGAATTAAATTATGTTGTTCATGTTTTTTATATAATTCTAATAAAATTCTACCCACTGGATTTGCAGAATAAGTACAATATTCTAAAACTTGTTGCTTTGTTTGATATGTACTTTTTATTACATCTTGTCTAAATGCATGGATTAAATGATGAAAGTATTTAACTGATAAATTATGATTATGGATTGTTTTTTGCAGATTTTTAAATAAATCTGTATGACTTTTGAAGTTTTGGATATTATTATTTTGAATATCATTTAAGCAACTATCATATACATAGAGTTTTTTTAATCTTTCATAAGGCAAATCATTTCCTTCATCTGCTATATCATCTGCGGTTCGTGCAAATTTATAGATATGTTGTACCGCATTTCGTAAATTCTTTGGTAACAGCAAGCTAGCTACAGGAAAATTCTCATAATGTTTTACGCTATTGATAATTTTACTTATCGCATATTTAAATTTATTTAGTTTATTCATATATATCTACGCCATAATAGTTTGGCATATTTTTGTTGTAATTAAGACCGTCCTATCCCATAAAAAAAGCCTACTTAAGACAAATTATATCTTAAATAGGCTTGTAGGCATAAGCTAAGTATTAGCTTAGTTTAAATAATGAATATTATTCATCATTATAATTATCATCACTACCGTCATTCAATGAAGAATCATCAATATCACTCTCTCCATCTTCATTTTCTAAATCTATTTCACCTAACATTTGACCAAGTGCTTGGCTTAAAGCAGAGAAATTAGATTTACTGCCTGAACCAGAATTATCATCATAATTATTAGGTCTTAAGCTTTCTCCATCTTCACCTTCTTCTCTATCATCAATTATGCTATCTCTGAAAATTTCAGAAATATCTAATCTAGATGAACGTGATGCTTGTGCTTTAGCTTCGCCATCATCAGCTACAAATCTGTCGCCAAATACTGATGTTACTAATGCAGCTGTATCTTCATTTTGCAAGTCTTGTTGCATTAAAGAATTGAATTTGTTTTTATCTTCCGCTTCTTTTGCTTTTCTTGCTCTATGATATGCCAAACCAGTTCCTGCTGGAATTAAACGACCTACAATTACGTTTTCTTTTAGACCACGTAAATCGTCTACTTTACCCATAATCGCAGCTTCAGTTAATACTCGAGTTGTTTCTTGGAATGAAGCAGCTGAGATGAATGAATCCGTAGATAATGATGCTTTTGTAATACCAAGTAATAAATTAATATAACTACATGGACGTTTACCTTCATTTATCATTTGCTCATTCATGATTAACATTTCTGAACGCTCTACTTGTTCCCCAGGGATAAATCCTGTATCGCCAGCATCAGAAATTTGAACACGGCGTAACATTTGACGAACAACTACTTCGATATGTTTATCATTAATCTTCACGCCTTGCAGACGGTATACATCTTGTACTTCATCAACAATGTAACGAGCTAATTCTTCAATACCTTTTAATCTTAAGATATCATGTGGGTCAGCAGGCCCATCTACAATCATTTCACCTTTATTAACTACTTGCCCATCATGTACTAATACTTGCTTATCTTTTGCAATTAAAAATTCATGTGTTTCGCCATCTAAATCAGTAATAACTAGACGTTGTTTACCTTTAGTATCTTTACCAAATGAAACTGTACCTGTTACTTCAGCTAAAATTGCAGCATCTTTTGGTGAACGTGCTTCAAATAATTCAGCAACCCTTGGGAGACCCCCTGTAATATCACGTGTTTTTTGTGATTCAGTTGGAATACGTGCTAAAACCTCACCAATTCCTACAAGTTGCCCATCTTTTACTGTAATTAATGCACCAACAGGGAATGAAATTGTTACAGAATGGTCTGTACCTGGAATTTTTATTTCCTTGCCTTTTTCATCAATAATCTTAACTTGAGGTCTTACATTTTTTAAACTTGTACTACGGCGTTTACCGTCAATCACTACTAATGTAGATAAACCTGTTACTTCATCAACTTGCTTAGCTACAGTTACACCTTCTTCAATATTTTCGAAACGAATTGTACCTGTATGCTCTGTAATAATTGGGCGAGTTAATGGATCCCAATTTGCTAATTGTGTACCAGCTTTAATTGCTTGGTCACCTTTTACTAAAAGGGTTGCACCATATGGAATTTTATGGCGTTCACGTTCTCTACCATTATCATCGCTAATTACTACTTCGCCTGAACGAGAAATAACAATTTGTTCATCTTTAGCATTTTTAACAATACGAATACCATTTTCTAGTAAAATATTACCATTAGATTTAGCTTCGATACTTGAAACAACAGCTGCCCTTGAAGCCGCACCCCCAATGTGGAACGTACGCATCGTTAACTGTGTTCCTGGCTCACCAATTGATTGAGCAGCAATTACACCTACTGATTCGCCTGAATCTACTAAACCACCTCGACCTAAATCACGACCATAACATTTAGCACATAAACCATGGCGTGTTTCACAAGTTAATGGAGTACGTACTCTTACTTCATCAATACCCAAGTTATCAATTAAATCTACTAAATCTTCATCTAATAAAGTACCAGCCTCAATAGCTGTTTCTTGATTTTCTGGATTTACAATATCAACTAAAGCAACTCGACCTAATACTCTATCACGTAATGCCTCAACTACTTCACCACCCTCAATTAATGCTTTCATTGCTACACCATTACCTGTGCCACAATCATCTTCTGTTACTACTAAATCTTGTGTAACATCTACTAAACGACGAGTTAAGTAACCTGAGTTAGCTGTTTTTAAAGCTGTATCCGCCAAACCTTTACGTGCACCGTGGGTTGAAATAAAGTACTGTAATACGTTTAGACCTTCCCTAAAGTTAGCAGTAATTGGTGTTTCAATAATTGAGCCATCTGGTTTCGCCATAAGACCACGCATACCAGCTAACTGTCTAATCTGAGCTGCAGAACCCCTAGCACCTGAATCCGCCATCATATAAATTGCATTGAAAGATTCATGTTTTACGGTGTTACCTTTTCTATCTACTAAATCTTGTTTAGAGATATGTTCCATCATGGCTTTACCTACAGCATCAGATGTTGAACCCCAAATGTCTACTACGTTATTGTAACGTTCTTGATTTGTAATTAAACCTGAAGAATACTGTTTGTCATATTCCTTCACTTTTTGTGCAGCTTGATTAATAATTCCTTCTTTTACATTTGGAATTAACATATCTGCAATCGAAATTGAAATCCCACCACGTGTTGCAAATGTAAAACCTGTTTGCATTAAGTTATCAGCTAAATCAACTGTAGCTTGTAATCCACAACGTCTGAATGCTGAATTTATTAATTTAGAAATTTCTTTCTTTTTAAGAGTTTTGTTAATATTATCAAACTCTAAACCTTTAGGTAAAATTTCAGAAAGAATAGCTCTACCTACTGTTGTGCTTACTAATCTTGTTCTTGGAGTGAATTTTTCATCTCCTCTTGCATCTTTATTTGTTAGTAAATATTCAGTAATTCTTACCTTAATGTGTGCACCTAATTCAACTTGGCGAGTGTCATAAGCACGACGTACTTCAGCAGTACTTGCAAAAACCATACCTTCGCCTAAACCATTAATTTTATCACGTGTTAAATAGTATAAACCAAGTACAATATCTTGAGATGGTACGATTGATGGGTCGCCACTCGCTGGAAATAGCAAGTTATTTGATGCCATCATTAATGTACGAGCTTCTAATTGTGCTTCTAAAGATAAAGGAACGTGAACAGCCATTTGGTCACCGTCAAAGTCAGCATTGAATGCCGCACAAACTAATGGGTGTAACTGAATGGCTTTACCTTCAATTAATACAGGCTCAAATGCTTGAATACCCAGTCTATGTAATGTTGGAGCACGATTTAATAATACAGGATGTTCTTTAATTACATCTTCTAAAATATCCCATACTGCTGCTGTTTGGTTTTCAACTTCTTTTTTAGCTGCTTTAATTGTTGTAGCAATTCCTTGCTCTTCTAATTTATTAAAAATAAATGGCTTGAATAATTCTAATGCCATTAATTTTGGTAAACCGCATTGATGTAGCCTTAGTGTTGGACCTACTACAATTACAGAACGACCAGAGTAGTCTACACGTTTACCTAATAAGTTTTGACGGAAACGACCACCCTTACCTTTAATCATATCAGCTAATGATTTTAATGGGCGTTTGTTTGCACCTGTCATCGCCTTACCACGACGACCATTATCCATTAATGAATCTACAGCTTCTTGCAACATACGTTTTTCATTACGTACAATAATTTCAGGAGCTCTTAATTCTAATAAACGACGTAAACGATTGTTACGGTTAATAACTCTACGGTATAAGTCATTTAAATCAGATGTAGCAAAACGACCACCATCTAATGAAACTAATGGGCGTAGCTCAGGAGGTAATACAGGAATTACGTCCATAATCATCCATTCTGGCTTAATTCCAGAACGTTGGAATGCCTCTAAAACTTTTAAGCGTTTTGCAATTTTCTTAATTTTTGCATCACTACTTGTTTGCTCTAAATCTTGATGTAGGGTTTGAACTTCTCTTTCTATATCAATATTGGCAAGAAGTTGTTTAATACCTTCTGCACCCATAATTGCATCAAATTCACCTTCGCCATATTCTTCACATTTAGCTATATAGTCTTCTTCGCTCATGATTTGACCTGCTTTTAATGGGGTCAAACCACCTTCCACTACTACATATGCCTCAAAATATAGTACTCTTTCAATATCTCTTAAAGCCATATCTAATACCATACCTAAACGAGATGGTAAGCTTTTTAAGAACCAAATATGTGCAACAGGTGTAGCCAAATCGATATGCCCCATGCGTTCACGACGTACTTTAGATAAAGTAACCTCTACGCCACATTTCTCGCATATTACGCCACGATGTTTTAAACGCTTATATTTACCACATAAGCATTCATAATCTTTAATTGGCCCAAAAATTTTTGCACAAAATAAACCATCTCTTTCAGGTTTAAATGTACGATAGTTAATGGTTTCAGGTTTTTTTACTTCACCATACGACCAAGAACGAATTTTTTCAGGAGATGCTAAACTAATTTTAATTGCATCAAACTGTTCATTTTGTTGAGTTTGCTTAAATAAGTCTAATAATGCTTTCATTTT
>JBJOQB010000209.1:0-2990 GCA_046050125.1 Pseudomonadota bacterium | reverse complement strand
TACAATATTTGGTAATTAGTAATAAATCACATTACTAAATTTAATCTAATAAATATTAATAATACAAAAATAATATAGATATAAATTTACTGCGGATTTAATCCTTCTAACTCCATAGCCCTGTTTGCATTTGTAAACATTGAACACTCATTTGAATTAACTTCGTCCATGCGTCCACCTGTTAAGGTTGCATAAAAATTACAGTTATCATCTCTATATTTTATCCATATTTTTTGTATATCTGCCAATTGTTTTTTTTGTGCATCAGATAGAGCTAATAAAGCTTGCTTATAGGCTTTACTTAAACGAAGATTTTGTTTTATATTTTCTGCAGATATGCATTCAATCATTACTGAGTTAGCCCCTTCGGCTTTATCCATACATTTAGCAAATTGTTTAGATAAACCATTACTTTCATAACTAGTTTCAGCATGACTTATATTTGATATTCCAATAATTAAACTTGTAAAAATATATGTGGTAATTTTAATATTTTTAATACATTTACTGATTTTATTTGCCATAGTATTTATTATTCTAGTTATCTATTAAATTAAAAATAATATAATTTATGCAATTTTGCAAGTTTTACTAAGAGAGTTAAGCTATATTAGCGACATATTTATTGTTATATAGCTAAACCATAACAATTTGGCATATTTGTTGCCCTAAAAATTTCTCATAGATTTACTATTTGTACTATCTGTCTTGAAATTTTAGCCTCCGCCTCTATGACAAAGTATTCTAGTTCAGCTATAATAAAATTTATAGCTATGCTAGATAAATTATTATTCCCATTACAGATAAGATTAGAGGATAAAAATATGACTACATCATTAGACCTAGAAGTACAAAATGATAAAGATACAAGCTCATTAATGTATATTGTAGATAGACCAGATAATATCTTTGTGCGAGGCGATGGAATGTGGTTATATGATGATAAAGGTAATAAATACCTTGATTATCTACAAGGTTGGGCAGTTAATTGCTTAGGGCATTCACACCCTGCCATTGTTGAGGCATTAACAAAACAAGCTCAATTATTAATTAATCCAAGCCCAGCATTTTACAATGCACCAATGATAGACTTATCTAAACTATTAACATCAAATAGCCATTTTAATAAGGTATTTTTTGCAAATACAGGTGCTGAAGCAAATGAAGGTGCAATTAAATTATCTCGTAAATGGGGACAAAAACATAAAAATGGTGCATTTGAAATTATTACTTTTCTTGATTCATTTCATGGGCGTACATTAGCTACCATGAGTGCATCAGGCAAAGCTGGATTTGATTCAATATTCCCACCAAAAATTGAAGGCTTTGTAAAAGCAGAATTTAATAATTTAGATAGCGTTAAAAAATTAATCAATTCTAACACTGTTGGAATTATGTTAGAGCCAATTCAAGGGGAATCAGGTGTTGTTCCTGCTACAACAGAATTTATGCAAGGTTTAGAATTGTTATGTAAAGAGCATAATATATTACTAATCTGTGATGAGGTGCAATCTGGTTGTGGGCGTAGTGGACACTTATTTGCTCATCAAATTTCTGGGGTTAAGCCTCACATTATGACTTTAGGCAAAGGAATTGGTGGAGGCGTGCCATTGGCTGCCTTACTGGCAATTGATGAAGTAAGTTGCTTTGAGGCAGGCGACCAAGGCGGTACATACAATGGTAACCCATTGATGACTAGTGTTGGTGTTGCTGTTCTTGAAACATTGTTACAAGATGGTTTTTTAGAATCAGTAAAACAAAAAGGGCAGTACTTAGCTGATGAATTAAATGTTTTAGTGAAAGAATTTAATTTAGTTTGTGAACGTGGCGAAGGGTTGTTACGTGCCTTGGTGTTAAGTGGAGATTATGCTAAATCAATGGTTACTAAAGCTAAAACATTAACACCTTATGGTGTGTTGCTAAATGCACCAAGACCAAACATATTACGTTTTATGCCTTCATTAACGGTTAGTTACGAAGAATTAGATTTACTCATTAACACATTACGTGAATTGTTAAAAGCTGAAAAAGTTTAGCCTTTTTAATTGTCGATAATTTTTACTGCATGTAAAAAGTCAAAAATCATTCTACTGGTATTTAATTATGCTAGTAGATGTTTTCAAATATTCTTCTTTAATGCATAAGGTTTTGATTATGAATAATAATATAGAAGACAAACACGATTATAAAATGACATATGCTAAATGTATTTTTGAACTTACACAAGAAAACTTGCTTGAAGGTTTGCTAGGATTTGGTTTATTTGCTGAGAAAATAGTGCCAATTTTTACTTCAGAAAGTTTTTTTGATTTTTATAAGAATAAAAATCATCAATCATCAACTTTATGCGAGAAAACATATACGCCAAAGAAATTTATTGAATACCTTAATATTAGGAATATAAATATTCCTAGAATACTATCAATTCCACATCCAATAGCATATGCTCAACTCTGTAAGGTAATTTGTGATAAATTAGAAGATATTCAAAAGCATTTTAAAGAAAATACAGAAAATCACAAGCATAAAATAAGTAAAATTCATATCAGAAAATTTAAAAATGAAAAATATGTTTTTCGAATGAATTACAAACAGGATGAAGATTATACAGAACCAGAACTTCTTGTGGGTAAAAAATTTTTAGTCAAAGCTGATATTTCAAATTGTTTTCCAAGTATATATACTCATTCCATACCTTGGGCTTTAGTTGGAAAAGAAAAAGCTAAAAAAGATAGAGACGATAGAACTTGGTACAATAAAATTGATGTGCATACTAGAAAGATTAAAAATGATGAAACAAATGGTTTATTAATTGGTTCTCATGCATTTAATCTTATTTCAGAAATTATCTTGGTAAGAATAGATAATATTTTGAGAGTGTTTATTTATAGATAGATGATAGAAATATATCCCTAAGTCTATCAAATTCTTGAGTTTGATTAACATTAATCCATAATCGCATAGTTAAATCAACCATTTCTTTAGTTTTT
>JBJOQB010000208.1:0-13800 GCA_046050125.1 Pseudomonadota bacterium | reverse complement strand
CAAATAATGCAAAATTAATCTTGTGTATTATTACGTAATATGTAATAATATTACATACATATAAATACGAGACAAACATATGCAAAATATCGAATTAACCTCAATAAATGATGAATTATTCAATAAAGTTGAAGAAATAAAGCTAAAAGCAATAAATACTAAGCAGGCTTACATAGATGTTGCTAAATTATTATTTTTACAATATCAAGAAATGCCAACCGCTAACCGATTGTATAATTTAGTAAAAAAAGGAAGCATGACTACAGTTGTAGAGTCAATGCGTATATTTTGGCAAGAAATTCAAAACCAACTTAGCATAAAAATGCATATGCCAAATATTCCACAAGAATTACAAATTATGCTAAGTGAACAAATTGAGGTTATTTGGTCAAAATCAATGGAATATGCCGCTGGCGAATTTGAACAACAAAGAATGGAAGTATTAACTAAAAATGAAAATTTAGAGCAAGAAATCGTAAATCTAAATAATAAAATTGCTGAACAAGAACAACAATATCAAACCTTAAATTCTGAATATCAAGCAATAAATGAGCAAAACTATCAAGCTAAAGAAAAATTAATTAAATATGAATCGCAAATTCAGCATGAGCAAAACCTGCAAAAAGATTTATATAAAAAAATTGCTCAATTACAAACTGATATCAATGATAATCAACAAAAATTTAACCATGAAAAATCAGAATTACAATCAAAATTTGATTTAAATATACAGGCATTACAACATGATATAAAAACATGGCAACAAAGATTGGATAATGAACGCACGCAATTTAAACAGCAGGAAAAAGATTTTAATAAGCAAAATAAACTGAACCAAGATATGATTAAAGAGTTACAAGAAAATATTAATTATGAAAGACAGCAAAGCTCAACTTTAGAGAAAAATATAATTTTATTGGAACAAAAATATAAAGAGTTAGAAATTATCGCTATATCGCATAAAAACAACGAATTAAATAATAATAAAGTTAGAAAAATCTTAATAAATAAGACAAATACAGGCATACGGGCATTTAAAAAACCAAATAAAAAGTAGATATAATCAATTAATGATATAATCTAGTTGGTTTACTTAATTAATCAAAGTCATAAAAATATGGAAAATATAGATAATATAAAACAAAAAATTAATGAATTAGTAGAAAAGCTTAATCAATATAATTCTCAATATTATTTATTTGATAATCCTAGTATTAGTGATTTTGATTATGATGAATTATTCCGTGAATTACAAAATCTAGAATTACAAAACCCAGAATTAATTTTAGAAAATTCTCCAACGCAAAATGTTGGCATTAAAATTGATAATCGATTTGCAGAAGTAAAGCATATAAAGCCAATGTTATCACTTAATAACGCCCTAGAAGCTAGTGATACAGAGCATTTTGTGAATCAATGTATCAAGCTAACCGAACAACAAAATTTAGTTTTTACTTGTGAACCTAAATTTGATGGGCTAGCAATTTCTTTACATTATCGCAAAGGCAAATTAGTGTGTGCAGCGACAAGAGGCGATGGAAAAATAGGCGAAGATGTAACACATAATGTCCTCACAATTAATAAAATCCCTCAACAATTAAATGATAAAAATCCACCTGAATTTATTGAAATTCGTGGCGAGATATTAATTTTTACTCAAGATTTTGTAAATTTAAATCAAAAACAGCAAGCACAAGGTAAACGCATATATGTTAATCCACGTAATGCGGCTGCAGGTAGTCTACGACAATTAGAAGCAAGCAATACAGCAAATATTCCATTATCTTTTTTTGCTTATGGAATTGGTATAGTTGAACATAATTTAGAAAATAACAATACTAACTCAAATCATAGTACAAATTTCAAATATCAACATGAAATATTACAAAAACTTAAAGAATGGGGCTTGCCTTTAGCAGATGAATATATCGAAGTTGTTGAAGGATTTAATGGATTGATTGAGTATTACAATAACATTCAAAATCAAAGAGAAAATTTACCCTTTGATATCGACGGCGTGGTATATAAAATTAATGATTTATTTCTCCAGCAAGAAATGGGCTTTGTAGCTAAAGCCCCACGCTTTGCGATAGCTCACAAATTCCCCCCTCGACACGCAATTACTAAATTATTAAATATTGAAGTGCAAGTTGGAAGAACAGGAGCAATTACTCCTGTTGCACGCCTTGAGCCTGTTATGGTTGGTGGTGTAACAATTAGCAATGCTACATTACATAATGAAGATGAAATTTTACGTAAAGATATTTGCATTAATGATGACGTTTACATTCGTAGAGCTGCCGATGTGATTCCTGAAGTTTTTGCACTACATGCCAAAGCTGAAAATCGCATAAAATTTACAATGCCAACAAATTGCCCAGAATGTAATAGCATAATTGTTAAACTAGAAGGCGAAGCAATTGCACGTTGTAGTGGCAATAGCATTTGTCCTGCCCAACGCAAAGGCGGACTAGTACATTTTGCTAGTCGTAAAGCATTAAATATAGAGGGATTTGGCGAAAAAATTGTTAATCAATTAGTAGATTTAAACATTGTAAATAAAATTTCAGATATCTTTACTTTAAATGTTGAAACCTTAGAAAACCTAGATAGAATGGGTAAAAAATCAGCACAAAATTTAGTAAATGAAATAGAAAAAGCTAAAACTAATGTTAATCTAGCTAAATTTATTTATGCTTTAGGTATTCGTCATGTTGGGGAAACTACAGCAAAAGACTTAGCAAGATTTTTTGGCAATTTTGATGCTATTAAAAATGCAAGCACAGAACAATTACTACAAGTACAAGATATTGGAGAAGTAGTAGCTAACAGTTTAAAGCTATACTTTGAAACAACTCCTCAACAATGGTTTGATGATTTACTACAACATATTAATTTTGAGCAAATCATAAATGATAATTCATCTATGCAGAATAATAGTTTTTTTGCTCAAAAAACAATTGTAATAACAGGAACATTAGAAAAATATGGGCGTGATGAACTAACGCAACTACTAGAAAAAATGGGAGCAAAAGTTACTAGTAGTGTATCTAAAAAAACTGATATATTAATCGCAGGTAGTGAAGCGGGAAGCAAATTAGAAAAAGCAACTAGTCTAGGCATACAAATTATGCATGAAGAAGAACTACTAGAAAAATTAGCTTAAAATCATGATATAAACTAACTTATCTATAATTGCATTATACATGCAAAAGCAGGTATTCAAAATTTGTGATTACTGGATTCTTGTCTACACAGAAATGACATTAAATCATCTTGTATATATTTATATTAATGCTATTAGCTTCACTAATTTAAAACCCCGCCTTTAATAGTAACTGTTCTATCACACTCTGATGCAATTTCAGGGTCGTGAGTTACAACAACTAAACTTGCATTTTGCTCATTACAAGTTTGTTTTAATAAATTAAATACATTTCTAGAATGTTGTTTATCAAGGTTTCCTGTTGGCTCATCAGCCAATATGCAAGCTGGATTATGAATTAATGCTCTTGCAATTGCTACCCTTTGACGCTCTCCACCTGACAATTGGCTAGGTAAATGCTCTAATCGATGGGATAATCCAAGCTTATCAAGTAAAATCTGTGCTTTTTTAATTTGTTCGCTGGTGTGAGTTTTACCACTTGAAATCCATAGTGGAAGCATTGCATTTTCAATTGCACTTAGCTCCCATACTAAATGATGAAATTGATAAATAAAGCCCATATATTTATTACGTTCTTTACTATGTTTATTATCTAAACCGCCCCAGCTATTGCCTAAAAATTTTATGCTACCTGTAGTTGGCATATCAAGCCCAGCTAGTATGTGCAAAAGCGTGCTTTTACCTGAACCAGATGAACCAACAATAGCTATGCTATGCTTTTCGTATAATTCTAAATTAATATCGCTTAGAATTTCTATTTTTTGTTTGTCATCATCAAAGTATGATTTATTGACATTTTGTGCTTGTAGGATTAGTTTGTTGGTCATATTTTTATTATTTATTACTTTGTGAGCCAAAGTAATAGCCTATAGCCGAAGATACAATTGTAATTAATGGGGTTAATAATATAGTTGATAGCTTCTCTAAATTACTAGTGTTTTTACCTTGGTAATCAAAAAAAATAAATGTAGCTAACATTATCAATAATACTGATGAAAGTAAAATTACCAAACCATATGTAATTCTGCGTCTTGCTTTATCATCTTCTGGTCTTGGGTCATATATATTGGTATGTAAATCACTTTGCTCAAGTACCAACTCTGGTGTTTTTAGTTCTTCTTGTACAACATCTTCTTTAAATTTATTGAAATCAATAATAATATCTTCATTTTCAGTATCATCTTTATTTAAGTTTTCTTGTGCCATAATCTATGAAAATTTTAATTCTTTAATACTACCATTTTCCTCTAAAAGCAATTTACCAGATTTCTTTTTTTCTTGTACATAGTATTCTGTAGCAATCGATTTTCTAACTATTTCTGAAATATCTACATTTTTTTGTCTAGACATCTCTAGTAAAACCCTAGCTACTTTTGGTGGCAAATTAACGCTTATCCTAACTTTTTTTTCGCTCATTTTTTACTCCATGCTAAACACATATAATATATTATATACTATAATATGATAATTTATATTACTCATGCCTCAACACATCAGCAGGATAAAGCCTACTTGCTCTATGGCTTGGATAAATTGTAGCTAAAATTGTCATTACCATGCTACCAAGAGTAATTACACTAATATCACTTAATCGAGGGTCTGAAGGCATTGATGAAATTAAATATATTGATTCAGGTAAAAACTTAGTATTAAACAAACCTTCAATAAAACTTACAATACTACCCACATTATAAGCAACTAAACAACCAAAAATTAAGCCAAGTAAAGTACCGCCAATTCCAATAATTAAACCTTGATAAATGAAAATTCTTTTAATTGAACTAGCAGTAGCACCAAAAGTACGCATAATCGCAATATTACCCTGTTTATCTTTAACACTCATCACTAAAGTTGATACTAAATTAAATGCAGCCACAGCTACCATTAAACTTAAAATAATAAACATCATTCTTTTTTCAGTTTGCACGGCACTAAACCAAGTTTTATTTTGTTGTCCCCAATCTTTAGCAAGTATATTAGGTAAATGTGCTTGTATTTCCTGAGCAATAAAAGGAGCTTTGTACATATCACTAAGTTTTATTCTTAAACCTGTTATGTCATCAAGCATTAATAAAGTTTTAGCATCTTGAATATGCATAATAATTAAGCTACTATCAAATTCATAATGCCCAGTATCCAAAATCCCTACAACACTTACTGATTTTAAACGAGGTGTAACCCCAATTGGTGTTACATTAGTATTAGCTACTGCTAAAGTTACTTTATCGCCAATCCCAACACCCAAATGATTGGCAAGCGGTTTACCTATTAAAATATTAAAACTACTTATTTGTAATTTTTTTTCTACTTCTTGAAACTTTATAAGTTTATTATCTATTTTTACGCTTTGCATAATATTAGATACATTATTTTCAGCACTAGGCTCAATTCCACGAATACCAACACCGTACATGCTACCATTTTGTAACAACATAGCCTGACCTTGTGCAAATGGTGCTACGCCTTTTATATCTTTAGCTAAGTTTGGAGTTTGTAAATTTTTTGTTATTGCTGACCAATCTGGATTAGGCTCAAAAGATGTTAGTTCTATGTGTGATAAAACCGATAGCATACGGTCTCTTACCTCTTTTTGAAAACCATTCATAACTGATAGTACAATTATTAGTGCGGCTACACCCAAAGCAATTCCTAGCATGGAAAGGGTAGCAATAAATGATACAAATTTATCTTTTTTTGATTGGGAACGACGAGTAAACTTTAAGGCTAATTGCCATTCAAAACTTTTAAAGCCTTTAAACATGGTTTATTTATGTGTATATTAGGTTATTTTTCGTATAGCTAAATCAGAATTGCTTGTCATAGAGGCGGACGCTAAAATTGCAACGCAGATAGTACAAATAGTACAGCTAGGAGCAATTTTTAGGACACCAAATATGCCAAATAATTATCATTTAGCTACATCAGTGTAAATTAAATCTATATCTTAGTCAATTTAACTATATAATTTATAAATAAACATCATACTACTTAAAAACTAATTACATGCATATTCAAAAAATTCAAAATTTAGATTGTATAAAAATAAATGATAGTGATTATATTAATCATATTGATGATATAGCACAAAAATTACTTGATGTAGATATGCTATCAAACCAATATCCATGGACGCTCGACAAGTGGAAACAAAGCCTAATTAGTAATGATATATATATACTAAAAAATGATGCTGAAATTATTGGCATATGCGTATGGTTAGATAATAGCATTATAAAAGAAATGGAACTTATTCAAATAATTATATCTAAAAACTATATGGGTAAAGGAATTGCGTTTGATTGGTTAAACTATTTTTTTACTTTATATAGCGGATTTACTTTAAGATTAGAAGTAAGAGCATCAAATTTAGTAGCTCAAAATTTATATAAAAAATGCAGATTTGATATCATAGGAGAACGAAAAAATTATTATCCAATATATGAAAATAAGCAAATTATAAGTAGAGAAAATGCCATAATAATGGAGAAAATAATTGCAACATAATTAATTACAAATTTTCTTGATAAATTGCAATATACCTCATGATTACTTATAATTATATGTGTTAAACAATAAAAATTATCTAGTAGAAACTAGCATAATCATAATGGCTTGGCTATATTCATGACTAAAAGAAAAAAAATTGATAATAATAATAAATCTAGCACAATTATACAGCATGTAAAGCCAATAGAGCCTAAAGCACAAATTGAAACCGATATTGAAGAAAAATCTTTAAATCAAGAGATATTAGTATTAGAAGAACAAGAAAATATATCTGCAAAAACTGAATCAAAAAACCAAAAAACTAAAAAATCAAATAAAAATAGCACTATCATAAAATTAATTGCTTTATTTTTTGCTCTTCTAGCAATTATTACTAGCATATTTGTTGGATTATGGCAGGTTATTCCATTTTCTCAAGATTATATATCTAAATTTTTATCAAATAGAACTAATTTAAATATTAAAATTGGGAGTATACATACCAGTTGGGGTAATTGGAAGCCAAGAATTATTATCTATGATATTAAAGTATATGATAAAAAAGTAGCAAGTAAATTATGGTTTAGTGCTGATAATATTGATTTATTATTTAATAATTACAGCAAATATGGCTTTATTTTACCAACACTAAATTTTACATATATTAATTTAAATAAGCCGTATATCTTATCTGAACAGACTAAAAATGGCTGGATAACTTTTGATAAAAAACCAAGCAAAGAACCATTAGAAAGTTTGCCTAACTGGCTATTTCAACAAGAATTAATTAGCATTAATAATGCCAATTTTGATATGTTATCCCTTAGTGGAAAGCATTTACCTATAAATTTTAATATTAATTTAAAGAAACATAATGAAATTAATTATTTATCTTATGCAAATTTTAATTTACTAGGCGTAAAAGCTGATATTAAAGCCTTATTTTCTCCTATTTACAAAAAACAAGAATTTTTAGGCTATTTTAAAAATTGGCAAGGTAAAAATTCTATACAAGTGAATTTAGATTTAAATCAGGAAAATATTGCTTATTATAAAGAATTTCTAAAGGCTGATGATGTAAATAACTTACTTGGAGATGTTAAGCAAATTCAAGGCGAGATTAAATCTAACTTAAAATGGAAAAAAACTACTGTAGAAAAAGCAGGTATCGATGTAGATTTTAATAATATTAATGGCAAATTACCTAATTCTATTCAAGAATTAATGCCAACTTTAAAAGCCCACATTAGTTTAAATACAGTTAATAATGAAAAATTAAGTAAAGCTAAAACTAATTATACTGAAGCACAGGAAGCATTTATTAGCAAGTATGGTAAAGATTTACCCAATCAAAATTATATTTGGAATATTGACTATATTAAATGGAATGATAAAAATACTAGTGCTGATAATGCATATAAAATTGAGAATATAATTATTTCTCACCCAACACATAACCTATACCCTGTGAGCATTAGCCTACAAAAAAGCAATTTATCGCCTTTTAATGACATAATTACTAGAACAACCTTACCAAGTAAATATCAACAATTAATCAAATATTTAAAGCCTAAGGCGGAAATTAACAATTTACAACTTTTATATTTACCAAATAGCAATAATAGCTCACACAAATTACTACAATACGCTATAAATGCAGATATTGATAATATTCAATTTAATAGCTTGCCTAGCATGACTAATATTGATAATAAAAAACCAGCAAATCAAAGTAATCAAAATTATCAAAGCAATACTGTATCAATGTTAGGAAAAAATGGATTTAATTTACGCTTACAAGGTACTTTTGAAAATGGTTTATCAAAAATTACAGCTAAAGATGTTGTACTAAACTTACCTAATAGCAAACAAAATTTAGTATTAAAATCTGCAGATACTGAATTAAAATGGAATATTGCTAATCAAATTAGTATAGAAGCAAATAAAATTAATTTTGTAACAGATGAAATAAATTTAGATGCTCAAGCAATCTACGAGAAAAAACTGAATCAACTTGCTGATATAAAATCTAATGGCAATATATCAATAAAAAATATTAATTTGCTAAATAAGTTTTTGCCTGATAATTTAAGTGAGCATACAAAACAAATTATTCAAAGCATGGACATTGATGCAAGTGTTAATCAAGCTAAGTTTGCTATTTCAGGTAATGAAAATCAATTTAAAAATCATTTAGATGGAGTAAAAATTGATATTAATGTGCCGATACAAAATGCTAAATTTACTATCCCACATGTAGAGCATACAGCATCAAATACAAGCAGCAATATTACTGCTAATAATTCTAATATTAGCCCTATCCCTACTAGTAATACTAAAGATATAAATAATAAATCTAGTAGTGTTACTCAAGATAATCATACTAATTATAATAATCAATCTGTAACATGGCCAAGATTTGAAAATATAAAAGGCAATCTAAGTATTAATAATCAAAAAATGCATATTAAAGTAGACAGTGCAACAGCAGGAACTTTAAATATTGGCAAAACAGATATTTTATTAAATTCATTTACGCAAAACCCCACTTTAATCGTAAATGCTGAATCTAATAGTAGCCTTGAAAGCATGTTAAATTATGTAAATACTAGCCCTGTACATATCTGGATAAGTAAATTAGATTTTAAAACTACAGGAAATGCTAATTTAAAATTAAATCTAGTCTTGCCATTTCTTGATTTACACAATAGTACAGTAGATGGAATCGTAAACGTAGAAAATAGCGATATTCAATTTATATCTAGCTTACCTACATTTAAGCAAGTAAAATCTTTAATAAAATTTAATCATAAAGGCTTTGCATTTGAACAAGCTAGTGCTAATTTTATGGGAGAGGGCATCACAGCAAGCGGATATAGCAAAGAACATGAAATTTTTATTAATGGAGATGGCATTTTAAGTAAAGAAGGACTTGAAGCAACAGGATTTAAATCTTCATTATCTCGTATACCAAAATATCTTCAAGGGCAAACGCCGTATAAAACTAGCCTAAAAATTGCTAATCATAAAATTAAGGTTGATGTTGATACTAATTTAGTAGGATTAGGTATTTTACTACCTGAACCATTGGCAAAAAATGCAACTGATAGTAAACCTCTGCATTTTTCTTGGGAATTAACTAATCCTGAAAATCATATTGAGAAAATTAAACTTACTTATAATAATTTTGTTGGAGCAATTCTAGAGCAACAAAGAGTAAATGGAGAAGCAAAAAATATACGAGGGATATATTACGCTGATGCTAATTTTGATGAAGATATTGGCTTACCAGATGAAGGAATCCAAGCAAAAGTTAATTTAAAATATATAAATGCAGATGCATGGAGAAATTTTTATAGCAATTTGCAAAAAGATTTGAATAATCATAAAACATATAAAGAACAAACTGATGCAGCACAAGAGGAAGCAGAGCTATACCTACCAGCACGTATCGCTGCTTACACGCAATCGCTACGAGCAATGGACAGAGAAATTAAAAACATTATCATGGGTATTTCAAGGCAAGATGATGGTTGGAACGGTAACATTTCATCAAGCCATATTAATGGATACATAAAAATTTATCCAACAAGTAGTAAAAATATTAATGGTTTAATTGAGGGACATTTTAGCCAAGTAAATATACCTGATAAAGAGCAAAAGCAAATTATTACTGAATTATTTCAAGAGAAAATCCAAGACTTGCCAGCACTAAATATCAAAATTGATAATTTTACGATGCTACAAAAAGCTTTAGGCAAGGTAAGGATAAATACATATAATGAATATACAGATAGTAAAAAAACATGGCATATTAAAAATTTATCCCTAGAAAATAATGATGCCCATTTATCGGCTAAAGGTTATTGGAACTATACTATAAATAAAAATCGCATTAATTCAGCCAAAAGCCAAACAAATATTGATGTAGATTTAAGCTTAAAAAACGTAGGCAACCTACTTAATTTACTTGGAATGACACAGGTAATTAAAAATGGCGAAGGCAATCTTAAAGCTAACTTGGAATGGCAAGGAAGCCCAATTGAATTTAATTATCCTAGTTTAAATTCATCTATTAAAATGGGATTAAATGATGGAATTATCTTAAAAGTTGACCCTGCTGCTGCTAAATTGCTTGGTATTGTCAGTTTACAAGGTTTAGGCAATATCTTAACATTTAACTGGAATAAATTATTTGCTCAAGGTTCGCCATTTGATGAAATACAAAGTGATGCTAGCATAAAAAATGGTATTTTATCAACAAATAACTTTAAGTTAGCTAGTCCACAAGCAAAAGTTACTTTAGTTGGTTCGCTTGATTTAATTAATGAAACCCAAAATTTACAAGCTGATATTTTTCCTAAAATTAATGCAGGTAGTGCATCATTGGCTTACAGCTTAATTAATCCAGCCATCGGATTGGGTACGCTAATTGCTCAAGTAGCTTTAGCAAATCCATTATCCAAAATTTTAAAACAATCTTATCTTGTAACTGGTAAATGGGATAAGCCAAAAGTGAAAAAAGTAACTAATTATAATAACGATGATGAAGATGATAGCAAAAGTACTGAATTATTTTCTAAATAATAAAATATTAAGTTAATCAAGGTTAGTATTCTAACTAGCATAATAAATGGCAGATATAAATTCTACCTTTATACTTTTTAGGTTCTATCTATGCTGGCTTAAAAGAGCTAAAGAAAAAATCGATATTTTGATTTAACTCATCTTTTTTCTTATCTGTTAAGCCATTTTCATAAGCTTTATCATATATAACACTAATTTGATATATATTCTTATTTGTAGTTATCCATTTTGATTTTAAGATTTTATTGTATTTATCTGATGATAAATTGCAGGTTAGAATTTTAGCTTTATCTAAATTGCTATCATCATTTTGTAGCTTACCGTATTTACACCATTGTTTTTGTAAATCTAATACTAAGCTCGAAGTTGTAGAATTTTTTTCAATACCATTTAATGTATCTAAATTGATATAGGCAACGCCAAATAACATATCATTATTACTTGATGCTTCCATATATAAATCATATTTTTTATTATTAATTAAAACATGCTTTTTATTTGATGATGGCTTGGCTGGAAATGAAACTATATAATTATTGTTATGAACTTCTCGCCAATTAAAATCAGGAGAACACGCTGATAGTAAAAATGTTGAAACGAATAAGGATAAAAATAATTTGTATCTTTTTTTAGATATTTTTTTTGATAAAGGCATAAAACAATTAAACATTAAATGATATTAATGACAACTGAATTATACCTTAAATTTGAATGAAACAGTTTAAATATGAAAAGATTACAAATATTATTTACTATCTAAATCTCTATAACTATAACCTGTAAAGAGCTGTCTTGGTCGACCAATTTTATACTCTTTATCTGTTATCATTTCTTCCCACTGTGCAATCCAGCCAACTGTCCTAGCTAATGCAAATATACAAGTAAACATATCAACAGGTATACCAATTGCACGCTGTACAATTCCAGAGTAAAAATCTACATTTGGATACAGTTTACGTGAGATGAAGTACTCATCTTCAGTTGCAATTCTTTCTAATTCAATAGCTAGCTTAAATAATGGGTCATTTTGTAATCCAAGTGCTTGTAAAACTTCATGACAAGTTTCACGCATTAGTTTTGCTCTAGGGTCATGGTTTTTATAAACTCTATGCCCGAAACCCATTAATCTTACATTACTATTTTTATCTTTCACTTTATTGATAAACTCGCCGATTTTATCTACGCTACCAATTTGTTGGAGCATATTCAAACATGCCTCATTAGCACCACCATGTGAAGGACCCCACAGGCAAGCAATACCAGCAGCAATTGCAGCAAATGGATTAGTGCCACTTGAACCAGCTAATCTTACTGTTGAAGTTGATGCATTTTGTTCATGGTCTGCATGTAAAATAAATATTCTATCTAAAGCCCTGACTAAAACATCATTTACTTGATAATCCTCACATGGATTTGAAAACATCATACGCATAAAATTAGCTGTATATGATAAACCATTATTAGGATATACAAGCGGTTGCCCAATTGAATATTTGTATGACATTGCAACTAATGTTGGCATTTTTGCAATTAATCTAATTGCTGATATTTCACGTTGAACAGGGTCTACCACATCAATTGCATCAGGATAAAAAGCAGCCATTGCACCAATTAAACCTGTTAAAACAGCCATTGGGTGAGCATCTCGTCTAAATCCTCTTAAGAAAAATTGCATTTGCTCATGTACCATTGTATGGCGTGTTACTGTGCTAGTAAACTCAGTTTGCTGATTTGAATCAGGTAATTCGCCTTTAAGTAATAAATAGCAAATGTCCAAAAATGAATGTTTCTGTGCTAATTGTTCAATTGGATAACCACGATAGCGTAACTCGCCTTTATCGCCATCAATATATGTAATTTTTGATTCACAAGAAGCTGTCGATAAAAATCCAGGGTCATAAGTAAATTTACCTGTTTGTGCATATAAAGAACGAATATCTACTACATCAGGACCTACTGAACCACTATATACAGGTAGTTCTAAATTAGGTGTACCATCTGAAAAAGATAAAGTTGCATAATTTTGAGGTTTAGCAGAATCTGTCATATAAATATCTCCGTATCTTTATTACTGATTAATATACTTCTTGTAATTTGTGTAAAACATCTAAAATGTCATTATTGCCTTGCCATTCTGGTTTAGCATTAGTTCTTCTTAAAATTAAATCTAATAAATCATTATCACTTAAATCAAGCAATTGCTCTAAGGAATCAGCTTGGTTTGTAGTCAAAGTTTGTGCATATTTATTAAAAAATTTAGTTAAAACTATATCATTTTCCAACATTCCTCGTCTTGCACGCCATCTTAATTTAGATAATGAATTCATATCTATAATATTATTATTCTGTGTCATTTGAGTAAATAAACATGTGATAATACATGTATATTACATAATATTTTATTGCTATGCAATATAAATGCATAATAAATATTTTTTTTGATAAAAAGCATGAAAAAACAACATATTTATAGTTTTTATGCTTATTGATTGGGGTGTGAAGTTTAAGTTTAATTTAATACAAAAATAGTATCATAAAGTATTTATTGCTGATTTTAGAAA
>JBJOQB010000207.1:0-7208 GCA_046050125.1 Pseudomonadota bacterium | reverse complement strand
TTTTGTAATGAAACCTAAGCATTATGCTTCGCTTAGTTTGTTAATTTTATCTTCATTAGTACTTAATGATTTTCACTCAACAGTATTTAATAAACTAACTAAGAAAAGTAGTAATACTGATTATAAAACTAAGAAAATTGAAAATACAAAAGATATCATAACAGATGATAATCATGATTTAGAATCAGGTGTGGATAATTTAAAGCCAAGAGAAATTAAGCAAATTATTCCAAATATAAATGATATTATGGCGAGTTCATCGCAAACTGAGCAAAGTTTGGATAATGTTGCAATAACGACTAAAGAAATTACTACAATTGTAAACTCATTAAAACAGCATCAAGATAAATTTAGCGAACAAGATAATCAATTTATACAAGATTTAAGCCATAAGTTATCAAATTTAAATAGTAGTGCTAGTGATTTACATAAAATATTTTCCCAATTAACAGAATATATAGGTAAAAAATCTACAGACCTTAAATTATCAAATAATAAAAAAGATTATAGTCAATTTATATTTTTTGCGTTTGTATCCATTGCATATATTAGTTTTTTAACAGCAGCACTTACTGTAAAAAATAGTGATAATAAAATATCATTATCTGCAATTGCTTCAATTTTTGCACGTATTCCTGCATGGTTCTTTTTTGCCTCAAAAAGTGATAAGCAACTCAAGGAATTATTTCCTATGCTTAAAAATTTAGACCCCAAAGCATTAATGGCATTAAGGGTTGCTGCTAGTTGGGGTAGATTTGCTTTTATTGAATATATTGCTTTGACTACAACAGCTAATCACACTGCAAAAAAACAATGTCAAATCTTATAACACCTCGTGTGCAAATGGAATTTGTCGCAAATTTAGTAAGTGCTATGTTTGATATGGGTGTTATGCTAAAAGATTTTACATAAAAAGATAAAATAAATTTACTAGCAGGTTCATTGATTGGAGCTTCTGCCGTTGGGGTTGTAAGTGGAATTAAAAACTAAAAACTAATATAACTTGAGTTTATTATGAAACTAAAAAAATTACTATTTGCTACTTTTATTATCACATTGCCTATGTCTTTTGGAGCATTGGCATATAGTTATTTCTCGCCGAATAAAGCTAATTCTGCTAATCAGAGCAAACTTAGTGATTATGATTTATTATCTTCATCAAATATTAAGGCATTTAAATTAGTAGAGATTAGCAATCCAAATGCTGGTGTTAAGCTTAAAAATATATTAGATAATGCTAATTCTAAAAATAAGTTAATTATTATAAATTTTTGGGCTTCATGGTGTAGTCCATGCAGAAAAGAAGTGCCTGTTTTAAATAAATTCTATAAGGATAATATAAATAAAGTAGAAATTATTGGAATTGCTGCAGATAATTTGGATAATATCAAAAAATTTACTAAAGATGTTAAGGTAGATTATTACTTAAGTATTGCAAATATTGAAGCCGTGGAATTATCCAAAAAGCTTGGCAACAATATTGGGGGATTACCTTATACAATTGTATTTAGAAATAATAAAATTATTGATAAGCATCTTGGGGAAATAGAAAGAAAGCATTTAGATAATTGGTTAAATATCCCAAATGCTTCTAAATAGACTCTATTTTTTAGAGGGTGTTAAATAAATATAGATAAAAGCTAATTTAATGTCATTCCCGTGTAGACGGGAATCCAGTAAACAAAAATTTTGGAACATGCCTTCGCAGGTATGACGCATATGTATATTTGTATTATATAACTATCCATAGATAACATGCTCACATATCTATTATCTCGAATAAATTAATTGCCATATAAATTATTAAGTGTTTTGTTAATTTGTTGATATAGTTTATTTTACGTTATTTAACAATTTGCTAGTTAATTAAATTTTTTACATAGTATTTAAGTCAAGTAAAAGCATCAAGTATTTTTACCTATTTTAAAAGTAAAAAATTCATTGTATTGCTATTAAGTATTGATAAATAATGCTTTGCTCATTATTTAATTTTTTTAGTTATATACAAATAGTTTTAAAGTTTTATTTAAACAACATCACTTAATTAAAAATTTAAAAATTTAATTTTATATCCTATAATAAAATTGCATTCGGTAAACAAGTGCTTATTTACAAGTAATTATTAATTGGCGGTTTATCGATGTTTAAAGTCATTATGTTTTGTATGGCTGTTTGCCTTCGAATATCCCTTTTGAGAGTGTACATTTATGTAAAACATTTTGGCTTTTCTTGTTGAGTGTATATTTTTAATAATTATAAATATAAAACCATGAAAACATATAAAAAAAATGGTATGGCAATGATAGAAGCATTAGTATCAGTTGTGGTGTTTATGGTAGGGATACTTGGTGTATATAAATTGCTAAGCGTATCGTTGAGTGCTAGTAGAAGCAATGAAGAGTATGGAGCTGTGCTTACTTTAGTAGAAGAAGCGGCAGAGAGAATTGTTTTGCTTAGTAATTACAAAAATTCAGCAGGTAAAAATGCATTTTTAGATAATGCTAGTTGTGCTGCATTAATTGATATTGTGCAGAAAAAACAATGTGCTTTGGGTTTGCAAAGCAGGGCGGAATGGGACGCTAATTTGCTTAAATCTTTACCTAATGCAACAGCAAATATTACAAAAACAGGAGCAAATAATGCTATAAAAGTTAGTATTAATTGGAAGCAAAAAATTGTGGGAAATGCGGCAAAAAATCAGGGGTTGATAGATGCAAACTATACTACAGTAGTTGATTTTTAGTAGAATAAATAATTATATATGAATAATAAATCGCATTATAAAAATACAGTTAGCATACCTATGTACTGTAAAGGTTTTTCTATTATAGAAATTCTGATAGGTGTGGTAATTAGTTCGATTATAGCTATGGGCGTTGGCTCAACCTACCTTAGTGTGCGAAGTATACAAAATGCACATGCAGGAATTTCTGAAATTAGGGATACTTCTTTTATCGTGTTTGACCGAATTGAGTATGCACTAAAACATGCAAATTTTATTAATTATCAACAGCAATACCAAATTACAGCATTAAATCCAATTGATTCAATTGAATCACCTGTTGTTGATATTAGTAGTGATGCTAGTGCTACAGGAGCAAGCGATAGATTGACCATACAAATGAATATCAGTGATTATGCAAATGAATCTACAAATTGCATAGGTGGTGCTAGTCCACAAAATACGGATACAACGAAGTATTCACTACAACAAGAATTTTTTATACTTAATAATAATTTATATTGCAAAATTAAAGTAGATAGCTTTGATATAGCTTCTACCACAAAAACAAGTGGTGTATTTAGTGCTGATAATTTGATTGTGCAAGGCGTGGCAAATATGCAGGTTTTTTATGTATTAGATAATGATAATGGTTGTGGTGTAGATATAACTTCAGCAAGTAATAATATTTGGAAAACAGCTAGCCAGTTGGGTATAAATGATTGGCGAAATATATGTGCAATTAATATTGGATTAGTTACTTTAAGCCAAACTAAGCAAAATGTAAATGATAAAGATGAAACAAAAACAAAAACATTTGATTTAAGACCAAATACAGAGATTTACGATAATTATGCTAAAAATATCAAATTTACTCCAACGGATAATTTAGTCAATCAATTACGATTTTCTAGCAAAATTATTCGTTTACGTAACTAATTTTTGGAGTAAATATGTTATTGAAGCTACTAATTGTTAAGCATAAATATAAGCAGAATTATTTAGGCATAAATCGAGGTTTTGCTTTGGCATTGGTATTGTTTTCATTAGCAGCAATATCATTAATTGTAGGTTTAATTGTAAAAGCAGCATTTGTTGATGGTAGTTTGTCCAATTCACAAACCGACCGCAGTGTATCTAAGCAAATGGCAGAGTTAGCTTTGGTTGATGCTCGAGATGACATTATGTGTAATTTGAAGATTAATGGTGGTGTAAGGTCCGATAGCGATAGAACATTTAATTACAAAATTCCGTTTTATGGAAAAATAGCTGATGATACTTGTGTTGGCGGATTATGCGGTAGAAATACTAGCACAACTACCCAGTTTTGGGATTCGCTACATAGTGCTAGTTCATTTACCTTAGGTTTTGCAACATATGGTCAGTTTACGGGAAAAATATCATTTAATAATAATATCACAGGCACAGCACAGTACCCACGTTATATTATCGAAACTATCCAAACTAATATATATACAGGAAACCCCGTAGATAATGAATATCAGTATCGCATTACTGCCGTTGGTTATGGGCGTTACAGTGCTAAGGTATACACTAAATTGCAAATAATTTTTAGAGCATATAAACAAACATGTGGATATAACTATAGTGCGACTAGAAATAGTTATCAAGAATAAATATAGCTAAATGATAATTATGTGGCTATATAGACATTAGATATTAATAGAGAGTCAAACATTAAAATGAAGTAAAGATTAAGGCTAGTATGGCTGTTATAGCTAAGCTATAAATATTATATAGGTGATATATGCTGACTCAACAAAAAAAGCTTGATAAAAATCTCAGTACAAATGTGAATTGCCGTAGATTAATGTTAAGTAAAAAGAAAATACAAAGATTCAAAGTAAGGCAAAATAATTTAAGTAGAGTTGTGCAACTATGTCTATTTTTTTATTCGGCAAGCTTATGTTCTGCACAAATTCCAGAAGTATTATTCTATGAAAAGCCTTTATATACTTTTGGCGGTGTAACTCCACATATCAATATGCCACTTTCAGTTGAGTATACGGTAACAGGAGCAGCATGGAGTTATCCACGTGTAAATGGTATTGTAAAATATGTTGGTAATGATAAAAAAGAAATATATTTAGGCTATTTTAATTATAAATTATGTTACAACTATAACACGACAAGCAAATACTTTTATCCAAATGGTGCATTAACTGATGACACTTATGAATGTTCTACAGGGTTATCAGGTAATTTTTTAAATTGGGCATCATTAACAACTTTGGATTTAATTCGTTATGCTTTAACTGGTGGTGGACGTGATGTAGATGAACCTAGCCTAACTGTGTTAAAAAGGGCAAATATTCCAACAATTGATGCTTCATTATTTCCATTAAAACAATATAAAAGTACATATATAAAAAGCTGTAAAAATAAAATATATTTTGATAGCAGAAAATCAGATTTAGATTCAAATGATTGTAATGTACTAGACAATAATGCTTCTTCACAGTATGAAGTTAGGGTACAAGTATGTAATGACTTAGATGCAAATCTTCGTTCAGATTTTTGTAAAAAATATCCAAGTGGTGGCTATAAACCAACAGGCGTACTCCAACGTAATAATAATTCAAACCGTTTTTCTTTATTAAGCTATCTCAATCTAAATTCTAGTATAACAAATATATTTAGTAATAATTACGTGCAACCACAATCTGGCTCGTGGGATAATGATTTATATACTTATATGTGGGGTGGTGTTTTACGAGCTCCTGCCAAATTTCTAGGGCGTTATCGCTATGATACTAATTTAGATTTTATTCCAAATGTACAAAGAGAATGGAATGAGTACGATGGAACATTAGTATTAGATGCTAATCATGAAAGGGTAAATACAAAAATTCAGGCTAGAAGTGTGGATAATATAGCATTGTCGGATAAAACAGGGCAAACGGTAAAAGGGAATGAAAGAACTGAAAATGGGGTTAGTATTGTAAATTATATTAACCAATTTGGCTTAGATGGAGAGTACAGAATACAAGACCCATTATCAGAGTTGCTTGGGGAATCTTTACGTTATTTAGGTAATTACAATGCCCCAACTAATTTAGCTTCTATGTTATTGTTAGACCAATCTACAACACGAAACCCATTGCATATATATAAAAGAATTTTAAATGAGTTATCAGGAAGTAATGAAAAAAATGCTTTATATTTACATTTAGATAAATTTCCAATTGTTACAGATTGGAACTGGAAAGATAACGGCGTAGATGAGCCAATTCGTGGAGAATGTGAAAAAAATAATGCTAATTTAATCACATTTGCAGATACAAACAGTTGGCGTGATATATACAAAGATTTACCTTCATGGAAGGCAACTGCAATTGATGATAGCCCATCTAATCCATTTTTTAATGGAAAAAGCATAGTGCAATTATTAGATAGCATTGACCCTAAATTACAGCATATGGCTACTACTCTATTGCCACTATCATTAGCATCTCGAGATTTAATGGGCGATAAGGTTAATCCTTACATTATTTCAGCATTGATTAAAGGTGCATATCAAGATGGTATAAAATACCAAAACCCAAGTTTTAGTGATGTGCCTGTAGTACAAAAAGTTAGAAGTGTAGTGTTAGATGTAGGCGAAAAAGCAGGCATGTTTACAGCTGATGATTGTCATTTGTATACGGCTGGTATATATGGAACACATACTCAATCTGAAATCAGTAAATTGCTACTAAGAAGCAACTGCTCTACATTTGCCGATGCTCGTGAAAATCTAACTACAAGTAATTCAAACGGTAGCATTAACAGTAACGCAATTAGTTCGTTTAATAATTTACTACCAAGTAAAGGTTATTTCTTCCCGCTAGATTCAAATAACATAATTGATAATATTCAACAAGGATTTAGAATACCAAGCGAGGCAAGTGGTAACATATCTGCTGGAATTGTACAAAATGCAGGATTTGTAAATGGTGTACAGCAAATTTATTTATTTAGAAATAATTTAGTAACAACACCAAGCAATGTAGATACAAGCATAAGCACAGAGCTAAAAAAATATAAACTATCAGTTGATAGTGATGGAGATGTAGTAACATCAGAGGATAGCCAAACAAGAGCATGGGAATCAACATTAAAATCAAGCCTAAGAAATTACACTGAAACCAGTAGCGGAAGAAACATCATTTTAGGTGGAGCTCCAAAACTAGAATCAAATAATCAAAACAGAACATCTCCATTATATTTTACTTATAGTGCAATTAGTGCAGAAGAAAATCAGCCACTACAAGAAAGCGATGCATTTAATGCTCTTTCAATCGGTTTGCCACAAAAAGATGCAAATAATGAAGGCTTAGAAGAAATGATAAAAAAACGTATTTCTTATATACGTGGAAATGCAGAAAATGAGCAAACAGATACATCAAAAAATATGTTTAGAAAACGTAATTTTATGTTAGGTTCAACAGCCAATAGCATTCCTGTATATTCAGCTGAAACAAAT
>JBJOQB010000206.1:0-5072 GCA_046050125.1 Pseudomonadota bacterium | reverse complement strand
GTTTATCAAGTAATTTATCTTCTGTATCCAGCGGATTAGATAATGTGAGTAGTACTTTAAATAGTATGGGGCTAAATAGTGCTATGATAAGTGCAAATTTATCTGATGTATCAGCTAATTTGTTAACATTAAATTCAAATGTAACAACGATTAGTGCATCATTAGATAATTTAAGTAGTAATGTTACGCTTGGATTGTCAAACTTAAGCTCTGAATTAAGTGGTGTTTCTAGCACATTATCAGTTTTTGGTACAAGTTTAGCTAACACAAATTCTAATTTAAATAGTGTTAGTAATAATTTAAGTAGTGTAAGTGCAGCTATATCTTCCCAATTAGTAAGCATTTCTAGCTCTATGAATGTTGTTGATAATATAAAGTTTAAGTATTTATATATTTATAGTTTATATAGTTGAATATATTATATTTGGTATATATTTCTTTATATCTATAAACTAAAACTAATCAAGACCTCGCTTTTGCGGGGTTTTGTATTTAAAATAATTGCTTAATATTGTAAAAGATATATACATAATTTTTATTTATAATATATTTTCTCTATCTTAAATTTTTACAATCAATAAACTAGAGTAGTAAATTGCCCTAGTTTTTTTATTTATTATTCTAGCCTTAAGAATTACATAGATTTTCAATAAAAAATCAGCTAACATAATCATACCTTCACTATAAATACAGGGTGTGTACATGCTACTGATAATCGCTAATAAAAACTATTCTTCATGGTCAATGCGTCCATGGTTAGTGCTAGAACATTTTAATATTCCATTTAATGAACAAACTGTTTTACTAAAAAAAGATGATAGCATTAAACAAATTAGTGAGCTTAGCAAAAATGCTTTGGGTACAGTACCTATTCTAATTTTAGAGGAAAATGATAATTTTGTTATTCAAGATTCTTTAGCAATTTGTGAGTACTTAGCTGATGCTTATCCACATTTAAATATATTACCTAAAAATACTTTAGACAGAGCTAAGGCGAGGTCTGTAATTGCACAAATGCATAGTAGTTTTACAACATTACGCCAAATTTATAATATGAATATTAGGCGTTTACCAAAACCAAGTGATAAAACATTACGTGAAAATAATCCAAAATTAGATACTGATATTAGATGTATAGAGGAAATTTGGACAAATTTATTATCTAATAATAAAAATCAAGCTTATTTATTTGGCGATTTTAGCATGGCTGATGCATTTTTTGCTCCTGTGGTTACTCGTTTTTATAGCTATGGTGTTGAAGTTAATGATGTGTGTCAAGAATATATGCATAGAATTGTAAATACTCCAGCTGTGAAAAAATGGATAGACTTAGCAAAACAAGAAAATGAAATTATTCATGAATATGAGGTTTAAAAAGATATAATTATGCAAAATACCATACAAAACACTATTCAAAATAGTATAAATAATATCACTGATAGCTTAAAACTCGTTCCACAGCTCGAAATAGCAGGTAAAATTTTAGTTAATGCCATAAATAATGGTAATAAAATTTTAATTTGTGGCAATGGTGGTTCAGCAGCTGACTCACAACATATGGCAGCTGAAATTATCGGTAGATTTGAAGTAGAACGCCGTGCTTTTCCTGCAATTGCATTAAATACAGATACATCTATTTTAACTGCAGTTGGTAATGATTATGGCTTTAATGATATTTTCAGTCGTCAAGTACAAGGCTTAGGTAATGCAGGCGATGTTTTAATTGGTATTAGCACATCAGGTAATTCTAAAAATGTAGTGCAGGCTATTCATGTGGCAAAACAAAAGAATATGGTTATAATTGGGTTTTGTGGCAAAAATGGTGGGCAAATGCAAGAATTATTAGCAGAGCAACCACATATAAATTTATGTGCAACAGGTGCTAACACGGCTAGAATTCAGGAAGTACATGGAATTTGGATACATGCATTATGTGAATTGATAGATATACACTGTAAAGCATAATTTTACATAAAAAATAAATAAAAATATATTTTAATTAAAACTAAAGAAAAATAAATGAAATATTACTCAACACGTGGCTATGATGCCAACCAATCTTTTAGCGATATTTTACTAGAAGGATTAGCTCCAGATGGTGGCTTGTATATGCCAAAATCTTATCCAAATATTAGTGATAAATTAAATGCTTGGAAAAATTTAGATTATGCCGAATTAAGCTATCAAGTATTGCAGTTATTTTGTGATAATGAAGATATTCCACATCAAGATTTAAAAAATATTTGCTATAAAACATATACTAAAGATGTATATAAATATGTTAGAGCCAGCGAAAATGCTGATGAAATCACGCCATTAACGGTATTAAAAGATGATGTGTGTTTACTAGCATTATCAAATGGACCTACTTTGGCATTTAAAGATATGGCAATGCAATTGCTTGGTAATTTATTTGATTATGTGCTTGAACGCAAAGGCAAAAATCTCAACATTTTAGGTGCAACATCAGGGGATACAGGTTCTGCAGCTGAATATGCAATGAAGGGCAAGAAAAATATTAACGTATTTATGCTATCCCCACACAATAAAATGAGTGCATTTCAACAGGCACAAATGTTTAGTTTAGCTGATAAAAATATATTCAATATCGCAATTTCAGGCTTTTTTGATAATTGCCAAGATATAGTAAAAGCTGTTTCTAATGATTTAGAATTTAAGCAAAGTTATAATATTGGTACAGTAAACTCAATTAATTGGGCAAGGATTGTAGCACAGGTAGTTTATTACATTAAAGGTTATTTTAATGCGATTAATACTCAATCATTAAATTTAAATGTTGGCGATAAAATTAGTTTTTGTGTGCCTTCAGGTAATTTTGGTAATGTATGTGCAGGACATATCGCAAGACAAATGGGTTTACCAATTGACAAGCTAGTTGTAGCGACTAATGAAAATAATGTACTAGATATTACATTTAGAACAGGTATATATAAAGCTAGAACAACTAAAGAAACATGTCAAACATCAAGCCCATCAATGGATATTTCAAAAGCCTCAAACTTTGAAAGATTTGTATTTGATTATAACAATCAAAATGCATCTAAAACCAAACAGCAATTTGATGAATTTAATAAAACAGGCATTATTGATTTTAATTTAGATAATCAAAACTGTTTAAGTAAATTTAGTCAATTTGGTTTTATTAGCTCACATTCTACACATGCACATAGGCTTGATGTGATACGTGATGTATATGCAAGACATAATATTGTGATTGACCCTCACACTGCTGACGGAGTAAAAGCAGGGCGTGAACATAAGCAGGCTAATGTTCCTATGCTTGTTTTAGAAACTGCTCAAGCTACCAAATTTGAGGAAACTATAACTGATGCAATTAATCTGCAAGCACCAAGACATAGTGATTTTATTGATATTGAAAAGTTAGCTAAACGTGTTAATTTGTTGAATAATAATGTTGAAGAAGTGAAGAAATTTATAATTGATAATGTAGCTAAATCATAATAATTTGATTAAAAAAGCCCTGCATCTATATAAACTATAAATACAGGGCTTTAATCTTTTATAGCCTAAGCTAAGTTTAATTATTTAATTCTAAATTTGAAGTTAAGTATTGTAAACCTAACCTCAAATATAAATTTATAATTTATTTATAAACCTATCTTAATACTACCACTGGAACGCCGCACCAATGTTATAACCAGTTTGGCTACCACTTACTGCACCACCAATGTTTAACTTGATATTTTCATGTAGACGTGTACTAACACCTAATGCAAATGCAGTTTCACCGCCTTGGCTACCAATAGATACTGCAACAGCAGCTACTTTGCTTGAATCCACTTGTGGTAAACCAGCAACTGCTAATGCTGTAGCAATTCCTCTACGGCTTTTCTTCATACCTTCATCAAACTGACCTTTGTTAATCGCATCAGTTGCTTGCACACCATTTGCAACACCACTTAAAGTACGATTACCAAATTCAACTGTATTAGGTCTAGTTGCAACACTACCTGTACCAATTGCTACTGAGTTAGTTGCATTGCTATTAACCATAGCACCTTGACCTAAAGCAACACCACCTAATGCACTAGCTGTAGCATTTTGACCAACAGCAGTACTGTTATTGCCACTTGCTAATGAAGTTGTACCAACAGCTAAGCTATTTGTACCAGATGCTGTACCAGCTAAAGAATCAGGTGTTACACCCGATTGGTTACCTAAACTAGCACTGATTACACTAACTAAAGACATTGTATTGTCTAAATTTGTGCTTAATGTTGAAACTACTGAATTAGTTGTAGATAAACCTGAGCTTACTGTAGATAATGCTGAGCTTACAGCAGAAATGTTAGAACTATTAGTTGCAACATTGCTATTTGTATTATCTAAAGCAGAGCTTACAGCAGAAATGCTAGAAGTATTAACAGCAACACTACTGTTAGTTGTAGATAAATTTGAACTTACTGTAGCAACATTACTATTAGTAGTAGATAAAGATGAATTTACGCTAGATATATTAGAGTTAATTGCAACTACATTTGAGCTTATGTTACTAATCGCCGAATTAACAGTTGAGCTAAGTGAAGTTAAATTAGAGTTTGTAATACCTAAGTTTGAACTTACCGCAGATATTGATAATCCATGGGCATTTACTGTTGAGCTTAAAATAGATACTAAAGAATTAGTTCCTGCTAATGATGATATAGAAGAACTTAATGCTGAAATATTTGAGTTTATTTCAACAACAGCAGAGCTTGTTGCACTGATAGCTGAGCTAATCGTTGAATTAACTGAACTTAATGCAGAACTTACAGATGAAACATTACTATTTGTAGCATCTAAACCAGAGCTTACTGCAGAAATATTTGAATTAATTGCAGAAACAGCAGAGCTTGTTGTGCTAATAGCTGAATTAACTGTAGAGCTAACAGCATCTAAAGTAGAGCTTACAGAAGATACGCTTGAACTTACAGTAGAAATATTAGAATTAACAACATCTAAAGTAGAACTAGCAATACTGATTGCAGAGCTAATAGCTGAAGTAACAGTTGAACTAACTGCATCTAAAGTAGAGCTTACAGAAGATAAGC
>JBJOQB010000205.1:0-3641 GCA_046050125.1 Pseudomonadota bacterium | reverse complement strand
GACTAGCTAATTTGTTTTTTCACTCAAAATACTCTAAAAACCATGCTTTTTATTCGTGTTTTTCGTGTTGCCTTATATCCCCGCCCTGAAGGACGAGGTTTTACGGCAAGTTTGATAAATTCTGTAATGTGCGATTATCTGTATAACTTAAAACATAATTATCATCTATTTTTTTAAAGTTACTTGGGTTAAATGCACAGCTAAGCGTGGTAAGACCAATCATAATATTTTATTTTTAGTAAAGTTAATAAATTTTGTTTAAGGAGTATAACATAGTTAAATAAAATCTAAATTTAGTATCTTAATATCTAAACTTATCTTCTGAATAAGATAGTAATATTAAAATACTAAATATCATACTAGTATTTAAACCTATATATTTAAGCATCTAGGCTTTGTTTTTGAATATCTTGAATTACAGCATCTATCGTTTGCTTTGTTAATCCAGGCATTACAATCAAATGACTTACGCCTTGTGTTGCAATTTGCCATTTATTTTTTATCCATTCAGGTACTTCAGGAAAAAATAAGGTTAATGCGCCATTATTACGCCATACGGTTAAACCTTTTTCTTTCATTTGTTGTTCAGCATAATCAGCTAAGTTTTTTGCATCTAGATAGCGTTGTTTTAAACCTTCCATACCTAATTGCTGTAATTTATACCACATCAATAATGGTGTAAATCCGTTGCGTGAGCCAGTGATAGTTGTATCTAATGTGCCAATATATCCAATACTACGTGCGATTCTTTGCACTAAATTACGTTTAGCAATCACAACACCGCATGGTATTGGGCTACCAATAAATTTATGCCCACTAATTGCAATTGAATCAGCACCGTCAGCAAAATTAAAGTTAGGGCGTGGTTGCATAAACATGGCAAAACTGCCACTTAAAGCGCCATCAGCATGAATATACTTATCGCTTATTCTCAAATCTTGCAGTATACCCTGAATTTTTATGATATCATCTTTACCTTCTTTCATTGTTGTGCCAATATTAGCAAAAATGATTGCAGGTACATCACGATGAATTCTTAGAGTTTCATGTAAATCTTCATAATCAATTTCGCCATTTTCTTGCGATTTAATCATGATATGACGCATATTTAAAAAATTTATATTTTTACTTACGCTGTAATGAGTATCTTCAGAAAAGTATACTATGCCTTTAGGGTATAATTCACGAGCTAAATATAAACCATAAAGGTTGCCTTCAGTACCGCCATTAGTTACATAGCCCCAGTAATTATCTTCTTTTGCCATAAAAAGCTTAGCAAAAAATTCTACTACTTCTTTTTCAAATTCATGAGTGCCAACTTGATATGTTCCTGCTTCAAAGGGGTCGCCAATATTATTTAATGGCAAATGCAGAAATTTATATAAAGCTTCATAATTAAAATCTGTAGATACAGGGTAACCGCCCATTCTCGTAGACAATTCGCTTAGTTTGTTGTATAAACTTGCTACTTTTTCATCTATTGCTTGCTGATTTTGTGGCTCATTCATGATTTAATAATAGTATAAAATATTTTTATATTGTATATTATTTTATGAAAAATTTAAAATTGTTATTATAGTTTTGTGGTTAGTGATGTTTTGAATATATAGATATAGTTTATTTAGAATATGATTTGTGAATAAAAAAGTGCCAAAAATTAAATATTTAGCACTTTTATAAAATAGATTTTAATCTAAATTAATCAATAATTAGTTAGATACAAAAACTGGCTGTACAGGTTTATTTTGTTTATTCAACATATCGCCAATAAATACTAATTGTTTTTTCTTGCCTGCATCGTCTTTATTAAATATAGGGCCTGCATTATTATTAAATATATGTACTGAAAGATTATCTTTGCCTTCTCGCTCTACTCCCTATTGGAAATCTTTACTAATGCTTATCATAGCGTCAATTATTGTTTATTTTAATGTAGATAAGTCTCCCAGTTGAGTAACTGAATAACCCTTTTTAAGCTCAAGTAAGAATTTAACTTTTGATGTGCCAGAGCTATCTTCAGATTTATTTAAACCGTGATTTGAGCAAAAATCACTTAATTTTTTACCATTAATTAATATTTTATCAATAGCTTCTTCAAATTGACCTGCAGAGAATTTTGGCCCTCCATATGCCACAGAATCCCTAACACGCCCTTCAATTGCTAACATCGGCAAATCATGTGTATTTGGTAATGTAATTCCATACTTTGCTGCAATCTTATTTACTTAATCTGGCTTATAAAAACAGCCAATATCTCCCATTGAGTATTTCATAACTGTCATCGCTTTATCGCTTTTAAGTACAGTGTAAAATAATTCTCCCATTTTATCATTCGCATTTTCTTTAACTAAGTGTATATCGTATGTACCTGGGTCGTAATAAAATATGCTTGGAGGGTAATCTTGACCAAATAATTCTTTACAAAAATCACGATTTTCATAACATGCTTTTTCAATCGCAGGCTCTCTTTCTTTATCTTGCCCACCAATACCAACGTCAGATGCACCATAAGATGATATTACGTGGTCTATACCTAATTCATTCATATTTTTTCTTTGAGCAAAACTTAGTTTTTCTCCACCAGATATAGCCGATATTGTTACTTTAGATTTATCTGCATTTCGTATGGTATTTCTTACTTCTTCATCTTTAAGTACATTATGTAGAAATGATGGATAACCTGTAAGAATAAAATTAAATTTATTTTTTCTAGTATCTTTTTCACTCATTGATTTTGGAGATAGTTCTTCTAGTATAAATTTTTTCAGTGCTTCTATATCATCATGAATAGGAATTATAGTACAAGTTTTTGTCAAGCCATCAACCATCATTGCACTTATAGAGTTTGGAATAAATGTGTTTGGAATAAGCTTTTCACCAGGTAGATAATGATTTATTGATGTATTTAATAATTTTAATGTTCTACTTTTTTCAGACTGACCAACTGTAAATTTCTTTGGATTACCTGTTGTGCCTGATGATGTAAATTGAATGCCTTTTTTGGGTATTTTGTCATCTCAGAATAATATACTTCTGTCAATTTTTTGATTTTTCTTAATATAATCTCCATCAGTTGTTGGAATTTCCTCCCACTTAACATTATTCGGGTCTTTAAGTGGGTATTTAGAAAAGTATTCTTCCACATGGTCTCTATACGCTGGGCATCTAGTTATTGCTCTTTCGTATGCTGCTAATTTTAGGCAATTTTGTGATCCATCTCCAAAACCAAACTTTACCCAGCCTACTGTACCAATTCTTATTTTTAATGTAGTTCCATGGCTATCTAAAACATCTGCTATTCCCCCAAGTGCATAACCTGTTAATGCTTTTGTTTGATTTGCTACAGATAAACGAGGTAATTTATTTTTTTTAGATGCAACAACTTCTTTAGTAGCACTAGTGCTAGTATTACGAGGTGCTTTTGAGGCTTATGAAACATTAGCTGGACTTGGCATACAAATTCTCCATGTGAAAAAAATTATTAAATTTTTGATTTAAGCTAAATATCTTGTAAAAAATTGGAGAGTGTTTAAATAAAGAATGATTATGATAAGATATAGATTTTATAATATGTAAAAAGATGAGTAAATGTAAATTTTGTAATGGTGAAAATATAGTAAGAAATGGTAATATAAGGAGAA
>JBJOQB010000204.1:0-9130 GCA_046050125.1 Pseudomonadota bacterium | reverse complement strand
TGCTTTTTAATATAAGTCTATGCCTGTTAATCTTTCAAGTAAATTAAGCCGTAAAAAAACACAAAAATATACCGAAGCAGAAATTAGTTATATGTTTAAGCTAGATAAGATTAGAACAAGTGAAATTCTTACAAAATGGCTAGATACGAATTGCACACTGACAAATTTAGAACATGAATTGTTTGAGCAAATCATTAATGATGCAAAAGATAATATAGATGCATGGAATGAAGAAGAATTAAAAATGAATTTTATTGCATATGTTATTGGGTTATCACATTTAAAATCATCTAAATATATTCGTACTTTTTATGAAAGAACATTAGAGGCTAAAGTAGAAGGAGTTTATCTAAAAACTAAAACTGACTTTATGATAGCAAAAGGCATTTTAGATTTAATTGAAGCCTCTTACTTTCATTTTCAGGAATATAAAAAATCTAAAGACCCTAATGGCGACCCTTTAGGGCAATTACTTGAAGCATTTTTAATAGCTCAAACAATTAATGCTAGTAACAAGCCAATTTATGGTGCATATATAATTGGTAGATTTTGGTATTTTGTAGTAATGGATAAAAAACAGTACTGTGTTAGTAAAGCATTTGATAGTACTGAGCAAGATGGTTTAATTAATATTATTTCAATTTTAAGAAATTTTAAAGTTATTTTAGAGAATGATTTAATGGTGTAAAAAACATGAGTAAAGCTAAGTATTTTAGGTAATATACTTAGCTTTTTATATCATATTTAAACTCAAAAACTTCTATTAAAAATACTATGCACAATATCTTGCAATAAATGGCTCTGCGGAATATTCATATTAGACATTGCTTCAAGTGCTTGAGTGTAAAGAGTTTCAGCCTGTTTTCTTGCTTTATCTAATCCTAAAATAGTTACATAACTAGATTTTTGTTGTGCAATATCTTTTCCTGCTGTTTTACCTAAAACAGAAGTATCTTGTGTAACATCTAAAATATCATCAATGACTTGAAAGCCTAAGCCAATTGCTCTAGTTAATTGTTTAATGCTTTGATTATGTTCATGATAAAATTCTTGGTTTGCATCTTGTGCTAAAATACCCATACAAAGGCTTGTATCAAGTAAAGCCCCTGTTTTTAAACAATGCATATTTTCTAATTCACTTAAACTAAAAGGCATATTATTTTGAATATCCTTAGAGTTTTTATCGCTAGCTAAAATATCCAAACTTTGCCCGCCTGCCATACCAAAACTACCACTACCATGTGCTAGGTAATTTAAGATATATTGTAAATTATTTAAATCTTTGGTCTGTGCCAATAAGTAAAAAGCATGGGATTGCAAAGCATCGCCTGCTAGTAATGCAATTGCTTCGCCATAAACTTTATGAGCAGTAGGCTTACCACGGCGTAAATCATCATCGTCCATGCAAGGTAAATCATCATGAATTAATGAATACGCATGAATACATTCAACTGCACATGCAATTTTAGCTAAATTAGTATTATGGAAAATATCAGGATTATTATGCTGTACACATAAAGCACCTGCATATACCAAAATTCCTCTTATTCTTTTACCGCCATTCATGGTCGAGTAATGCATCGCATCATGTAATGTTGAATTATTAAATGGTAAATATACACTCAAGTTTTTTTGTATATGTTGATATAATCCATCTAATGAAATGCGGTAATTATTAGGCTGGCTCGGGGTAATAGAATTTGTTTGCATAGTCTTTTAGTTTTTTTATTAATTATTTATATTTTATGTTTTATATTTACAAGAATATTTATTATTAGTTATATGGTACTAAACCATCTTCAGTTGCTACTTCTATTCTCTGCTGTGCTTTGTTTAGTAAATCATCGCAATGCTTTAATAGCAATTGACCTTCTTCATATAATTTACATACTTCTTCTACTTCTAATAATTCTTGTAGATTATTTTGTGTAGTTTCTGTTTTTAAATTTTCTTGTGTTTCTGATAATTCAACGTGTTTAGTAAGTATAATAGTTATTTCTCTAATTCTTTGCATTGCTTTTTCATAGCTTAATTTTTGGATTGCTTTTGAATTCATATATTTATTTAATTTAATCAATAATTAATTTAGTTTCTAAAATCACTCTAAAGTGACGTAGAATTGCTATTATTTGTAATAATTCATGCTCTTTGGTACTGTCATAAGATGGGCTTACGCAATAATCACGGCTGATATTATTTTCATAAACCACAAAATACCAATATCTACCAATTATATAAGCACCATACAAAGGCTTACCATTTTGATTAATTTCGGAACCAATTAAAAATGCCTTGAGTAATTGCCCTAAAGGGTCTCGGCTTGCTTCTTTATCTTTTTTATATTCATGAAAATGAAAGTAAGGGCTTTTAATTAAATCTATTATACCTTTACCTATAGTAAAATCTGGCTTACTGATTAAATGTATTCCATCAACATCAGTTTCTAGCTTTTTATCAAATAAGGCACAAATTGTATCATCAAAATCTAGGTTAGATAAATCAATAATATCTGAGATAAAGTACATTTTTAAATCTTCTTCACTCCAGTTACGAATTTTTAACTGAGCCCTTTTTATTGATTTGTTAAATATAGCCTGTTGTATATGGTCTAACTCTTTGTAATCATCAGCATTTAACCAGTCTAATAATAATTGAGATTGTTTATCTAATTTATTTAATTTAAATGTATCAATTACTTCCGCTTCTGTATTTATTCTTAGTGTTTTTTTAGTAGTTTTAATATTTTCAATATTGTTAGTTGTCATTTAACTTCCTATCATATAAACTTTTAATCAATAATCAATTTAGTTTCTAAAATCACTCTAAAATGACGTAGAATTGATATTATTTGTAATAATTCATGCTCTTTGGTACTGTCATAAGATGGGCTTACGCAATAATCTCGGCTGATATTATTTTCATAAACCACAAAATACCAATACCTACCAATTATATAAGCACCATACAAAGGCTTACCATTTTGATTAATTTCAGAACCAATTAAAAATGCCTTGAGTAATTGCCCTAAAGGGTCTCGGCTTGCTTCTTTATCTTTTTTATATTCATGAAAATGAAAGTAAGGGCTTTGGATTAAATCCATTATACCCTTTGCCATTGTAAAATCAGGCTTTACCTTTAAATGTATGTTATCTACAGTCGCCTCTATTGGTCTATCAAACATTGAACGAATAGTTTTTGTAGATTGAAAGTTAGATAAATCAATAATATCTGAAATAAAATACATTTTTAATTCTTCTTCATTCCAATTTTCAATTTCTTCTAATGCCCTATTTATTATTTTATCGAAATTAATTTTCTCGATATTATTTAATTCACAACTGGTATTAAGCCATTCTTGCATTAATTTAGTTGGCTTTTTGAATTTATTTAAATTAAATAATGTTACAACTTCAGCTTCTGTATTTATTCTTAGTGTTTTTTTAGTTGGCATTTAAATTCCTTTACTTAATAAAACTAAAACACCAACTTATGCAAATTACTCCACACATTATCAACACTGATATGCCCTTGTTTTTGATATAAACTTTGTGTATCTTTAGTCCAAAAAGCATTCGTACGCCAAATTGTATCAAAATTATACAGCACAATACTTGGTATATTTAAAGCACTTGATATATGCGACAATCCTGTATCAGCACCAATAAAAGCTGTAGCACCATGAATGATATTAATTAACTTATCTATACTTAATTGCACAAGTACACGCACATTTGCGTCAGGGTTTTTTGCCAAAATTCCAGAAGTAATTAAATTACCATTGTGTTTTTCATATGAGTTTCCCCAAGGCAATAAAATGGTCATGCTTGGCTTTTCTTCTACTATTTTACAGCCTAATTCTATCCAATTTTGTATACCCCATTCTTTATCTTGCCTTGATGTTCCATGTGCAAAAATAATGTAAGGATTACCTCCATACTCTTGATGAATATGCTCAGAATTATCTTTAAAACTAAGTTTCACATTTTGCTCATCAATGGTGTATCCCAAAGCACCTGCACAAAGTAAACGATTGCGTGTTACAGTATGGCATTCATATGGAATAGTAATTTTATTTGTATAAACCATTTTTGCTAATGGCTCATAGCCTGCTTGCTTACTCTTGTTCGCATAGCCGTAAATTCTACTGCCATGTGATTTGGCTAAATAACTTGGAATGGCTGACTTAATCAAGCCTTGCATATCAATAATATAGTCATAGTGAGTAGATTTTATAGTTTTATAAAAAGTTTTTATTTCTTTTAATGTGCTAAGAGAAAATAAATCTTTTCTCCATCTACGCCATTCTATAGGGATAATATTATTTATATGATTATGAGAAGATAATAAAGAGCTAAAAGACTTTTCCACTAACCAATCAATGCTAGCTAATGGATAATGTTGCATAATATCTTCTAATACAGGTAGGGCATGTACAACATCACCCATAGAGCTTGTTTTTACTAGTAATATACGCATATGTAAGCCTCTTATTCTTATAATATATATTTAACTATAATTTATGATTTACGCATAGAGCCATCAATCATGTCAAAAGCAAATAATCTACATTCTAAATTACCATTAAATAATGGAATTTTTTGCTTAGGTTTTAGCCTCATATGACTTGGCAATTCTAAATCTGCAGAAAGTATGTAAGCTTGCCAACCTGAAAAGTTCTTTTTAAGATTACTTGCCCATTCACTATGGAATGCTTGGTCTTTAGCTAAATGCTCCTGATTTTTTTGCTCTTCAGATGTGTCATCAGCTGGTCTTTGCACAATTCCATCTTTATTTTTAATAAATGTTTTTGGTGCAGCACCCCTTGTACTAATACGTTCGCCGTAAGGAGGGTTGGCAACAAGTATGCCTGAAGCACTAGGTTTTTCTATGCTACGAGCATCAGATACTTGAACTTTAAGTTTAACCCCAGCCCTATGTGCATTTTGCTCAGCCATTGCTAACATTTTTTCACTGATATCACTACCTGTAATATAGTTTATTTGAGTAGATAAAGCATTTTGTCGCTGTTTATTTGCAAATACCTTTAATTGTTGCCATAAAGATGTTTGATGAATTTTTAAAGTTTCAAAACCAAATTCACGATTTGCACCTGCAGGCACATTTAATGCCATATTTACTGCTTCAATTAAAAATGTACCACTACCACACATTGGGTCAAGTAAAGCTTGGCTTGTATCTTTGTACCAACCACTTAAATAAAGTATACCTGCTGCTAAATTTTCCTTAATGGGTGCTTCGCCAATTTCTTGACGCCAACCTCTTTTAAATAAAGAATCCCCAGATGTATCAATGTATAAACTACACATATTTTTATCTAAAAATGTCATAATTCTTACATCAGGATTTTCTGTATCCACACTTGGTCTTATACCTACTTTACTACGAAATGCATCACAAATTGCATCTTTAACTCTTAAGTTTACAAAATTTAAACTGGTTAGTGAGCTGTGATGTGCATTAATGTCTAATCTGATAGTTTGTCTTGCTGTAAAGTAAGTATCCCATTGCTGTTTTTTTGCAAAGAAATAGATATCATCTTCTGTTCTGCATGGTGCTGTATTGATAAGTAATAATACCCTAGAAGCAATCCTAGAAAAAAGATTTACTGCATAGCAAGATAGCATGTCGCCTTTAAATGCAACGCCTCCAGACATTTTTTTTACACTATTGATATTATATTTTGGGTAGTCTTGTGTAAGTTGTAGTAATTCATTTGTGAGAACTTCCTCTAAGCCTTTAGGGCATGGACAGAAAAAAGATAGCATATTCTATTTATAATGGTGTGTATTCAAATATCTATTATACTATGATTTATCTATTATAGCTAAAGTTAGCTTTAAACTGGCTATTTTAATTGATATTAAATATCGTTAAAATTACTTATATATTAAGTTTAATTACATTTATTTCGTAATTAAAAATAAATAAAACTTACCCTAAAAATCCACTTTTAATAGTTTGAATAGTCATTGTTAGCACATATTACACCTGTTATAATAGTCAGCATATTTTAACCTAGGTTTGTCATGTTATTAGGCTTTGTTATTGTATATTGGGTGCTTTCGGTAGCACTCGGCTTATGGGCTTCGCTTCGTGTAAAAACAGCAAATGATTTTGCATTAGCAGGTCGTTCGCTCCCTTTTCATATTGTTACTGCTACAGTGTTTGCTACATGGTTTGGCTCAGAAACAATTTTAGGTATACCTGCAACGTTTTTGCAAGAAGGAATGAAGGGTATTATATCCGACCCATTTGGTTCATCTTTATGTTTAATTTTAGTTGGATTGTTTTTTGCAAAGCCATTATATAGAATGCGTTTGCTAACAATTGGCGATTTTTATAAACAAAGATATGGACGTACTGCTGAAATTATTACCACATTTTGTATTGTTGTATCCTACTTAGGCTGGGTTGCTGCACAAATTAAGGCTTTAGGTTTAGTATTTCATGTAATATCTAATGGTAGCTTAACTCAAGAAACAGGTATGTTAATTGGTGCTGCTAGCGTGCTTGTGTATACATTATTTGGTGGAATGTGGTCAGTAGCAATTACAGATTTTGTACAAATGATAGTGATTGTAATTGGTATGTTGTACATTGGAGTTGAAGTTGGAGGACAAGCTGGTGGAGTTTCTGCTGTTATAGAAAGAGCCTCACTTGACGGAAAAATGCAAATTATGCCAACAGTAGACTGGGTGCATTTACTTGGATTTGTCAGTGCATTGGTTACGATGATGCTTGGCTCAATTCCCCAACAAGATGTATTCCAAAGAGTCGGCTCATCAAAAAATGAAAAAATTGCTAGTATAGCTTCAATAACAGGTGGAGTTTTATATTTCTTTTTTGCTTTTGTACCAATATTTTTAGTATATTGTGCAGTTATTATTGCACCTGATTTGGTAAATATGCATATGAAAGGCGACCCTCAGCTAATTTTACCGCAATTTATTATGCAAAATGCTCCAATGTTTGCTCAAATTGTTTTTTTTGGAGCTTTACTTTCTGCTATTAAAAGTTGTGCTAGTGCAACTTTACTTGCTCCATCAGTAACATTTGCTGAAAATATTATTAGACCATTATTACCCCACTTAAGCCCTAAACAGCTATTACGTTTAATGCAAATGATAGTTTTACTATTTGCAGTATTTGTAACAATGTTCGCTTTAAATTCCACTCAATCAATTTTTGAAATGGTAGAAAGTGCCTACAGTGTAACTTTAGTTTCTGCATTTGTGCCTTTAACTTTTGGATTATTTTGGAAAAAAGCTAATCGTGCAGGTGGATTATTATCCATCACTGCTGGGTTATTTACATGGATTTGTGCAAGTATTTGGTTTAATAGTGAAGTAAATGCAGTTTCTCCACAATTAGCTGGTTTATTAGCTAGTTTTATTGGTATGTTCTTAGGAACTTATTTAGGGCATTTAATTAATCGAGAAGTTCCTAATCATGCTGTTGTTACAAATGCTAAATTAGGTTTAGGTAATAATAATTCTACTAGTCCTGTGAAAAATCCAAAGATTTCAGGTGTCGCAGGTGTTAGCGGAAATGTAGTACGCAAAAATTTGAACCCTAATGCAACTTCAGCAACAAATACTAAGCCAATGCCTAAGGGTTTTAATAGAGCAGATATCCAATTAAAACCAAGTAGTGCAATAAAGAAAAATGTTACTAGTAATGATACTGATGATAAAGAATAGTAGATAACATAAAAATATTAAAATATTAAAAAGGTTAAATATGAAAGCCATGATTTTAGCAGCTGGTAAAGGCGAGCGTATGCGTCCACTCACAAATGTAACACCAAAACCATTGCTAGCTGTTTCACATAAACCTTTACTTGTATGGCATTTGGATAATTTGGCACAAGCAGGATTTAAACAAGTAATTATAAATAATGCATGGCTTGGGCATAAAATTGTAGAATATATAGGAACTAGTTACGATGGTATGGAAATTATTCATTCTAGTGAGCCAGAATGCCTAGAAACGGCAGGTGGTATTGCATTTGCATTAGAGCATTTAACCACAGAAAATGATACTCCATTTGTAGTTTTAAACGGAGATACATTTATACCACAATTACCTGCCCAAGAATTTATACAAATAGCTCAAAATTTTACTGAAAATCAGCAAGGATTTTTATATTTAGTGGATAATCCTTCACATAATCCAAATGGGGATTTTATTTTAAATCAAGAAAGTGAAAGCCTTTATAATAAAGATAATCCTAATCCTAATATTATAAATTATGAAAGCCTAACATTTTCTGGTATGGCATTATATCGACCAAGCATGTTCTCACATATAGTAAAAGGAGAACACGCAAAATTAGCACCTTTACTGAATATTGGCATTAATGAACATAAAATATTTGGTACTAAGTTTACAAAAACTTGGATGGATATTGGCACACCACAAAGACTAGAACATGTTAATAAAGTGGTAGAAGAAGGTTTACATTTGGTATAAAAGTATTGAGTTACATTTAGTAAAATATTTTTAATACCTATTTGTGTATAAAAATATATAAGGACAAACATGACATACATAGATGCAATTATTCTTGGAATAATCGAGGGACTAACCGAATTTTTACCTATATCATCAACAGGGCATTTGATTTTAGGTGCAAAATTTTTAGGCTTAGAGCAAACAACACTAATAGAGCTTTTTGAGATTTTTATTCAATTAGGTGCAATTTTAGCAGTTGTATTATTACAAAGAAAAAAAATCTCTCATACATTATGCAATATAAAACAAGCTGAAAGTAGAAATTTTGCTTTATCAGTAATAGTTGCTACTATACCAGCAGTTATAATGGGTTTGCTGTTTAGTAAGTGGTTTAAGCTACATTTCTTCAATCCAACATCAGTATCAATCACATTAATAATTGGTGGTATCATAATTTTATTGGTAGATAGACCAAATAAGTCCAACTCCAACTCTAACTCTAATGGTAATATTTCAACTATTAATGATATAAACATAATAACAGCGATTAAAATAGGTTTAATGCAATGTTTAGCACTAATCCCTGGAACATCACGCTCAGGAGCTACCATAATTGGTGCAATGGCATTAGGTGTACCTAGAGTTATAGCAACTG
>JBJOQB010000203.1:0-5904 GCA_046050125.1 Pseudomonadota bacterium | reverse complement strand
TAAAAGAAAAGTAATTTAAACTATTTGCATTTAAAAATATCACATATAAAATGTACAAATTATTTTTAGTATTTGGTATATGTACTCTTAATAATACAGAGATAAAGGCTTAACAACGTGTTTGGCTATATTATATTTACATTATGAAAAAGTTTGAGTATAGTATAATTACATAGATAAAGGTTAACTTATGCGTAATATTGCAAAAAATGTTTTATGGATGACTCTAGGCATAGGTACTGGTATGGCAATATCTTATCAAATTGCTAATAGCACACCAAACCCACCACAGGCACTACCATTTCAAGAATTAAGATTATTGTCTAATATTTTTGCTGAAATTAAAAAAAATTATGTAGAGCCTGTAGATGATAAAAAACTACTAACAGATGCAATTAGAGGAATGGTTAGCGGTCTTGACCCACATTCTGACTATTTAGATAAAAAAGAATTTACTGAAATGCAAGAGCATACTAAAGGTAAATTTAGTGGCTTAGGCTTAGAAATAACGTCGGAAGATGGATACGTTAAAGTATTAAATCCAATTGATGATACCCCAGCTCAAAAAGCAGGTATTTTATCTGGGGACTTAATCACAAATATTGATAGTAAACCAGTTAGAGGAATGACTTTAGATAAAGCTGTGCGTAGTATGCGTGGTAAATCTGGAACTCAAGTTACATTAACAATATTCCGTAAAAGCGAAGAAAAAAGTTTTCCATTAACAATTACCCGTGCTGAAATTAATGTTAAATCAGTTAAAAGTAAAACTATTGAATCTGGCTATGCTTGGGTTCGTATTAACAGCTTCCAAGAAAGAACGGTTGAAGATTTAGTAACCCATCTAAATAATGCAGCAAAAGATAATCAAAGCCTAAAAGGTATAGTATTAGACTTACGTAATAATGGCGGCGGATTACTTCAAGGTGCTGTTGGTGTTAGCTCAGTATTTTTACCTTCAGGTGTAAAAGTTGTTTCTACTCGTGGGCAAATGCAAGATAGTAATAATGTATACACTGCAACCAATAAAGATTATCGTAATTACGATTCAAAAGAAGATGCACTGAAAAAATTAAACCCAATTATTAAAAAAGTGCCTTTGGTTGTTTTAACAAATGCATACAGTGCATCTGCATCTGAAATTGTGGCAGCAGCATTACAAGACCATAAACGTGCTGTAATTATGGGTAAACAAACTTTTGGTAAAGGTTCGGTGCAAACAATTGCTCCACTTGGAGATAATACAGCACTTAAAATGACAATTGCATACTACTTCTCGCCAAATGGAAAAGCTATTCAAGCAAAAGGAGTAATCCCTGATTTGAAAGTTGACCAAAATGAAAATGGCGATACTGATGATGCATTAGTAACAAGAGAAATTGATAATTCTAAGCATTTAAAAAACAAGCAAGATTCTAGCGATGATACGCAAGCTTCTGAAGACGAAAGAGAAGAAAGACGCTTACAAGAATTACGCAGAATTGAAGATGAAAATGCTAAGAAAACACCAGAAGAAAAGGAATTAGATAAGAAGAAAAAACCACCTGAATTAGGTAGTGCCGATGACTTTATGTTAAAACAGGCTATTTTTTATTTAAAAGGTGAAAAAGTAAAATTAAGCCAAAGTAAATTATAATTTATAAAACGTTTATAATCATACCGCCTAGTATTATTTTGTAGTATTTGGGCGGTTTTTGTTTATATATAAGACGTAAAAAAGTTATAAAATTATTTAATCAATAATTCTTTTAGGGACAATAAATCACCCCAAACCTTCCTTTTATACTCTGGATTACTCATTACAAATCTAGGGTGATAAGTAGCAATTATTTGAGTGCCATATAATCCATAAACTTTGCCATGTATATCTGCCAAGCTGACTTGCGGATTAATTAAAGTTTGAGCAGCAACTTTACCTAATGCAAGTATAGTACGAGGCTTTAAAATCGAAATTTGTTTAAATAAATAAGGTTCGCAATGTGATAATTGCTCAAAATTTGGCTTTTCTGCCTTACTTTTGCATTTTATTACATTTGTTATATATGCATTATTTAAACCAATTGCATTAAGCATTTTAGCCAGTAATTCGTTAACTTCGCCAGCAAATGGCATGCCTAACTCATCTTCTGCATCTTTGGGTGCTTCGCCTACAATTAAACAATCAATATTTATATTAGTATTTAATTTTGAATTTTCTAAGCTTATATCAGTGTAACTACCTAAAATTGCTTGTTTTCTTGTCTTGCATAAATTACATTTAGTACAATTATTAATTAATATATCCAATTCATCTAATGAATTAATATTATTAATATTCATTTTAGTTTTTGGACTAATATTTGGAGTAACAGCAGTTGATTGTATTATGAATTCAGCATTATCAGGGTAATTTATAGACGAGTCAATATAATCTGAATTTAAATTATCATGTACAGGAAATTCTAAAGCTGAAGCAGATGATATTTTAGATTTCAAAGTATATTGCGTAATACCAAGAGCCTTCAAATACGTATCTACATTCATAATTATTATGTGTTTAGCTATTATATTAAGATTGTTGTTCTAAGATAACCGATTTTAGCAATACAAATATTTCCCTAAAAGCTTTTGGCGGTTTATTTAATTCTTTTTCTTTTCTTGCATTTCTAATTAAATTACGCAAAGCTTGAATATCAGTGCTTGGATACTCTGATAAAAAATCAGTTAATGCATTATCGCTATCAATTAATTTTAGTCGCCAATTTTCTAAAAAGTGTAATAATTGCGTTTGTTGTTGGCTTTTTCCATCAAGCACATCAAAGTATTCTAAAATCAATTCAACTTCTTGTTCAGATAAGTTTCGCATTAACTTACCAATAAATTGCAATTGCCTTCTTTTAGCCTCATGCGAGGTAATTTTTTGAGCTAATAAAATTGCATCAAGTAGCATTTCATTAATTTCTACTTTTTTTAATTGGTCTTTATTTAAAGTAACTAGCCTTTGCCCAATTTTTTGCAAATCGTCCATTTCTTTTTTAATTTGCGTTTTGCTTTTCTCTGAATCATCAGCATCTTCAAATGGTTCACTACTAGATAAATAGATAAATTCTCTTTTTTTCATACTCATAAAAAACAATAAAAATATAACTCAGTGTAACAACTACGACATATTACAAATGCTTGGTTATATAATGTGCGATTAGAAATTTAATTGTGATATAATAGCCTATATTACTCTATACCGCAATTCATTTATGGCAAACTTTCAATACAATCAAGAACAATTAAAAGAAATCTGCGAACAAGTTTTAAAAATTAGTAAGCAAAAAAGTGGCGTATCAAATGCATGCGTTGCGATTAGTGAAGATACTAGCTTAAGCCTAAATATTAGACAAAATGATATTGAGAATTTAGAACATGCTCAAAATCAAGGAATTGCTGTAACCATATATAATGGTAGTAGAAGCGGACATGCAAGCAGTGCTGATTTTAGCACAAAAGCTATTGAAAGCATGGTAGATGCTGCTTGTAATATTGCAAAATATACAAATGAAGACCCATTTTCTGGGTTGCCAAATCAAGCAGATATAGCGACTGAATTTTTTGATTGTGATTTATACCACCCTGCAAATGTTGAAACTAGCGAAGCAATTCAAATTTGTAAGGAAATGGAAGAAGAATTATACAAAGATAAAAATGTAACCAATAGCGATGGTTGCGGATTTAGTACGGATTATGGTCATTTTGTTTTAGCTAATACCCTAGGTTTTATGCATGGATACCCTTATTCTAGACATAGTTTATGGGCTAGTGCAATTGCAGGCAAAGATGATGGAATGCAAAGTGATGGCTGGTCTAGTGATAAGCGTTGCTATTCAAGTTTAGATAATCATATTAATATTGCAAAAATTGCTGCAAAGCGTGCTAGCGAAAAATTAAATTCACAAAAATTATCTACAAGGCAATGCCCTGTTATATTTGAAGCACCAATTGCACGAGGAATTTTAAGCGGTATGTTATCTGCACTTGGTGGTAGGTCTCAATATCAAAAAAACAGTTTTTTACTTGATAGCATTGGTACGCAAATTCTGCCTGATTTTTTAAGCTTATATGAAAATCCATTTGTAAAAAGGGCATTATCTAGTACACCATTTGATGATGAAGGCGTTAAAGTACATCAACGATTTGTTGTTAAAGATGGTATTATTCAAGATTATTTCTTAGGCTCGTATAGTGCCAGAAAATTAAACCGACAAAACACAGGGCATGCGGGCGGAAATCATAATTTATATCTACAAGCTGATGAAAATAACCCAGTATATAATAACAAAGTTTTACCTGATTTAAACAGCTTACTTAAATATATGGGAACAGGTTTATTAGTTACTGACACAATGGGCCAAGGATTTAACATTACTACAGGCGATTACTCAAAGGGTGCGAGTGGATTTTGGGTTGAAAATGGAGTAATTGCATATCCAGTTGAGGAAATTACAATTGCAGGCAATTTAAAAGATATGCTAAAAAATATTGCTGCTATTGGCTTAGATACTTACGAAGCTAGTTTAAATACAGGTTCTATCTTACTTGAAAAAATGAGTATTGCTGGGGTTTAGTTTTATTTATATAATTTGATAGTATTAAATATAAATAGATAAACTTATTTAATGTCATTCCCGCATAAGCACTAAGATACCTGCCTTCGCAGGTATGACAGGCATGAATTTATGATAAGTTATCTACCAAAAATATATGCTTTAATTCTATAAATAAATTTAGCAGGTAATATAAAATGAGTAATATTTTTTATTACGCCCAAATACCAGTAAATATTAAAAGCATCATAATATTTTAATTGTAGTTTTAAAGTAGATTGAATTTGTATCTTACGCTTATTAGCAGATATCCCATCTGGATTAACTTCATAATCTATAATAATATCTGCTAAATTTGCATATGATTTATGCTTTTTCATTATTCTCAATAACAAATCCATATCTTCAGCAGCAATATAATTTTTAGCATAATTACCAGCATCAATCACGCATTTAGTTCTAAACATTAATGCAGGGTGCATATAACAACTACGTAAGAAAAAATATTTTTTAATTGCTAAGCTTTGCTGTGGTAAATGCAAAGTAAATTGTGTTTGCCTTGTATTGCAATCAACGATATCAGCACTACCGCCGAGCCAAGCTATATTGGGATTAGTATTCATATAATCGTACTGCAATTTAAAGCGATTATTTTTACAAGTATCGCCTGCATCAATTCTTGCAAAAAACTCAAATCCATGATTATGAATAATCTCAACACCTAAACGTAATGTATCTTCAATTCCAGAATTAGCTTTTTTATGATGAATTTCAATTTTATGCGGATAAAAATCAGCTTCATTTATGCTAATAGGCATTTTGCTACCGTCATCTACAATGAAAATATAGACAGGAAAAGATTTATCAAATGATTTTAATGTTACTATCAAAGATTCTTGGCAATTATAGGCAGGTATTAACACAGCAACTTTATAATCTTTAGATGAAGAATTAAATAAATGATTAAGCTTAGTAGGTTGATTATTTGATAACATTTTAATAAATTGAGAAGTAATACCTAAACAATAATTTTGGCTATATTATTTATCTATAGCAAATTTATGCGTTAAAAATATTCTATCATAGAATTAAACTACATAGTAGGAAGGTATTATTTATATAATCATTTCTAATATACAAGCTTTAGAGTTTTTTATTCTCTATAAAAAGCTTATCTATACACAATAATATCATAATTCAAACGGCAATATTCCCCTTACATAAATAAAACAATTAAAGATTTTAAGTAATTAACTATAACTTAATATATTTGACATTATGATGATAATGTCAAAATAAATCAAATAATGCAAAATTAATCTTGTGTATT
>JBJOQB010000202.1:0-14089 GCA_046050125.1 Pseudomonadota bacterium | reverse complement strand
CATATATTACATATAAATGTATATTAAAAACTACAATATTAAATGCTTTATATTCTATATTTATAAAATAGCTAATATAATGACTTTATTCTTGCTATGTAACAATTTATATTAATCCATTATATACAAGTTAGAAAATTTCTAAGAAATTTGTATATATTCAATTTGAAAATTAAAAATATTCTTGTTATGCTAGTAGTTATGTATCATTTTGTTGTATTAACTTAATTAATATTTTGAAATATTAATTATTTTTATTTATTGGAGATAAATAATGTCCAAATGTAATTTCTTAAATAAGAAATCTTTATATTTAGCAATTGCTGGCTCTATGTTTTCTGTTGCTGGAATTGCAAACGCAGAAAGTAGCGTTACTTTATATGGTATCATAGATGCTGGTATTACCGTAGTAAATAACCAAAAAGGTCATTTAAACTATAAAATGGACTCTGGAGTAATGCAGGGTAACCGTTGGGGTTTAATAGGAAAAGAAGAATTAACACGCAAATTAAGTGCCTTATTTAATGTTGAAGGCGGGTATAATTTAGATAATGGTAACTTTCCGTCAGATAATAAAATTTTTGGAAGAAAGGCTACTGTAGGATTAGAATATAAGGGTATTGGTAATGTAAAATTTGGTCGTCAAGTTGATTTTATGGACGATATGGCAGGTTTATATGCAATATCAGGTAATCAATATGCTACAACTTTAACATTCAGAGCTCATAAAAGAGACCGTATTGATGGTCAAAGATTTGATAATAGTATACGCTTTCAATCAGAGAAATTCTCTGGTTTATCTGCAGGTGTAATGATTGGTTTAGGCGAAACAGCAGGTAGTTTTAAAACAAATCGTGGTTTAAGTGTCATGGTTGGTTACAGTGGTGTGCCTAATTTAAATACTAGTTTAGCTTACACAAGAATTGACAAATCTGTAGGTAATCAAAGTATTTTTGCTGCTGGTATAAACTATGATTTTGGATTTGGTAAAGCTAATGTACTAGCAACTACAGCTAAAGATACATCAGTATCATTAAGTAATCCAGATAAAGTAAATGTATATGAAGTTGGTTACAAACATGTTGTAACACCGAAATTATCTGTAGGTGTTGGATATCAATATCTTGATGAAAAAACTCAAGCTAAAAAATCAGATGATATGAACAACTTTACTGCTGCATTAGATTATGCATTTAGTAAAAGAACAGACACATATTTAACAGCTGTAATTGGTAAAGCCAAAGGAAATGCTGTACTAAATGTTACAGGTGTTATAGGAGAAGAGTCGGATAGCCGTAACCAAGTTGCAGTAAGAGCTGGTTTTAGACATAAGTTTTAGTATTTTAGCATAAGTACATAAATCAATATTTCTTAAAAAGATATACTAAAGTAAATGCACAAGTAAAAGCTACTATGTGCATTTTTTATTTACTTAAATTTAATTATATTTAAAATTTTGATTAAAAAGTATTTTGCATGCGATTTTATCTGTTAATTAAAGCCCAATTTGTCCTATTGAGGCAAGTATATAATCATGTTACAATATGGCAGTTTTATTAAAAACCAAAAAAGGAGTTTCCAATGAATGTGGAAGAAATAGAAAAACGTGTATTTGACATCGTTGCAGAACAATTAGGTGCAGATGCTGCTGATATTAAATTAACATCTTCATTTGTTGAGGATTTAGGTGCAGATTCTTTAGATACAGTAGAATTAGTAATGGCTTTAGAAGACGCGTTTGACATGGAAATTCCAGATGCAGAAGCTGCTAAAATCACAACAGTAGCTCAAGCAGTAGACTATGTTAAACAAGTTGCTAATGCATAGTTACATAGTTTCTGCTAACGCATGATTTTCTATTCTAAATTTAGAACCTGCAAATAAAGCAAGTATAACTTTATTTTTAACCGTTTAAGTGGGTTCTTATTTCAGTATAATTTTTAGCATACATCACAATAAGTTTTAAAAAGTATTAAAAGCACTGTGGTTTTATGCTAAAATTTCTTAAAAAGCTTTAATTTTATAAATAGTGCAAATTAGGAGAGTAGTGTGAGTCGTCGTAGAATAGTTGTTACAGGTTTAGGTGCAGTATCTCCTGTTGGAAATAATGTAGAAACCTCTTGGAATAGCATTATTAACGGGCAATCAGGTATTGCTGATATTACTAAGTTTGATCACTCTACATTTCCTGTGCATTTTGCTGGCGAAGTTAAGAATTTTAATATCGAAGATTACATAACTGCAAAAGAAGCAAGGCATATGGATATATTTATCCATTATGGTATTGCAGCTAGTATGCAGGCAATCAAAGATGCAGGCGTTGACATAAATAATCCAATTTTTAATCCAGAGCGTATAGGTGTTATTGTTGGTTCTGGTATTGGTGGATTGCCTGTAATTGAAGAAAATAAAGAAGCATTCTTAACAAAAGGTGCTAGAAGGATTTCCCCATTTTTAATTCCTGCAGCAATTATTAACATGATTTCAGGTCATGTATCAATTATGCATGGATTTTCAGGTCCTAATATTGCAATTGTAACAGCTTGTACAACAGGTTTACATTGTATTGGAGAAGCTAGTCGTATGATTGAATATGGCGATGCAGATATCATGATAGCTGGTGGTGCCGAAGCGACAATTTCGCATTTAGGTGTAGGCGGTTTCGCAAATATGCGTGCATTATCAACACGTAATGATGACCCTGCTACTGCATCACGCCCATGGGATAAAGACAGAGATGGATTTGTGCTAGGCGAAGGCTCAGGCGTACTAGTCCTAGAAGAACTAGAACATGCTAAAAAGCGTGGTGCTAAAATTTACTGTGAAATTTCAGGTTATGGGCGTAGTGCAGATGCTAGCCATATGACAGCACCATTAGAAGATGGAAGCGGTGCAATGCGTTGCATGAGAAATGCATTAAATAACGCAGGCTTAAATCCAGAACAAGTTGATTACATCAATGCACATGGAACATCTACTCCATTAGGAGATATTGCTGAAACTAAAGCTGTGTGTGGTCTTTTGGGTGAGCATGCAAAAAATGTTGTTGTAAGCTCTACAAAATCTATGACAGGTCATTTGCTAGGTGGGGCAGGCGGTTTAGAGAGTGTATTTACTGCATTAGCAATTCAAAATCAAATTATTCCACCAACTATTAATATATTTAATCAAGACCCAGCGTGTATACTTGATTATTGTGCTAATCAAGCACGTGATGCAAAAATTAATGTTGCATTGAAAAATTCTTTTGGTTTCGGTGGTACTAATGGTACTTTAGTAATGCAAAAATTCAATTAATATACTTAATTTAATTAATGGTGGAAATTATGTCAAAACAAGATTTTTTAAATCAACAGCTAGAAACTAAAGCAGAAGAATTTGGCTTAAAAATAACAAATGCTTTAGGTGAAATAACCGTTAATGTAAAATTAAGCTCTTATATTAATTTCTTATTGTGGCTTAGAGATGATCTATCATTTGAGCAGTTAATTGATTTATGTGGTATTGATTATTCTGAATATGCGAATCATGAGGGCGGAAGATATGGAGTAGTTTTACATCTTTTATCTATCAAGCATATTTCAAGATTAAGAGTAAAAGTATTATTAGAGGAAGATAGTCCAATTGTTCCATCTGTAACACAAATTTGGTCAAGTTCTAACTGGTATGAAAGAGAAGCATTTGACTTATATGGGATACTTTTTGAAGGTCATAATGATTTACGTAGAATTTTAACTGATTATGGCTTTATTGGTCACCCAATGAAAAAAGATTTCCCAACAACTGGATTTGTAGAAATGCGTTATGATGAAGAGCAAAAACGTGTTGTTTATCAACCTGTAACTATTGAAGAACGACAAATTATACCAAGAATAATCAGAGAAGAAACTTACGCACAGTAAATTATTTACTCGTTTATTTTATACATATTTTGGTTTCATTTGTTTAAAAAATATAATGAAGTAGAAGATTATAGAGGTGGTTTAAATGTCTGACATATTATGCTTAGGTGAGATTTTAGTAGATTGGATTTCTCCTGTAATCGGTGCTGAATTAAGTCAAGCTCAAACATTCACAAAAAATGCTGGTGGTGCTCCAGCAAATACCGCAGTTGGATTGGCAAGGCAAGGTGTAGATGTTGGATTCATTGGTGCTGTTTCAAATGATGAATTTGGTAAATGGTTGCTTTCAATTCTTGAACAAGAAAATATCAATACTCAAGGTATTGTTGTAGATGAAAAAACCTCAACTCGCATGGCATATGTGGTTACAACAAAAAGTGGAGATAGAAAACTAGCAGAATTTTCTAAAATTGCATGTGCTGATGTCGTATTGGATAAATCTCATTTAATTGAATCTCAATTTATTGATGCAAGCATTTTGCATTTTGGTTCAATTAGCTTAATTAATAACCCTTGTGCTGACGCTACTTATGAAGCTTTAAAACTAGCTCGTAAACATGGCTTAATTATTTCATATGACCCGAATGTAAGGCTAAACTTGTGGAGTTCACCGCAGGTATGTAAGCAAACAATATTGGATACAATTGGTTTAGCTGATATTGTTAAAATTAATCAAGAGGAACTAGTATTTTTAACTGGTTCTGATAATATTGCAAAAGCAGATGAATTACGTAAACAGTATAATATTCCATTATTGATTATCACTCTTGATACTTGCGGAGCTTACATTTGCACTGAAAATTTTAGTAAATCAATTTCAGGGTTTAGAATTAATTTAGTTGAAGCTACAGGTGCTGGCGATGGTTTTAATGCAGGTGTTTTATTTGGTATCTTATCACACATTAAACATACCACGAATCGTCGTCAAAAATTAATAGATTTAAATGTAAATCAATTAGAAGAGATTGTAAATAGAGCAAATGCAATTGGTGCAATTATCTGTACTAAAACAGGTGCTATGCAATCATTGCCATCAAAACAAGAGGTTGATGAGTTTATACAAGTTTATAGTTAATATTAATAATACAATCTGTTATCTTAAAAAAGATGTTTTGTTTGTGGTATGTATATTAATTATCTTACTAAATATGCCATATACTTCAATTCCTCATATAAACTAGCCTATAATATATAAACACACCATTTATGATATAGGCGAACATGTTAACACCTTGCATTTTGATTGTAGAAGATGAACCAGATTTAATGGAAATTCTTGTGCTAACCATAATTAAAATGGGTTATAAAGTACTTGAAGCTAATACAGTTGAAAAAGGCATAGTGCATATTCAAAACTTTGGTACTAAAATAAATTTAGTAATAACAGACATGCGTTTGCCAGATGCATTGGGTACAGAAATTGTGCAAACATGCTATAAAATAGGAATTCCTAGTATTGTAATGACGGCATATGGTAGTACAGAAACTGCAATTCAAGCTCTCAAATTAGGTGCTGTTGATTATTTAATTAAGCCTGTTCCTTTAGATGCTTTGCGTAGCCGTATTTCTGAAGTTTTGGATAAAAATTCTAATCTAGACAGAGTGCATAAAAATGATAGTAACTCTTCTTCAATTCAATCTTTAGATAATAATATTAATACTTGGCTTATAGGTAGCTCTAATATTATGCAAAAAGTAAAAAATACTATTTTGCAATATGCCCAAAGTTTAGCACCTGTTATGATTACAGGTGCATCAGGTTCAGGCAAGGAAAGAGTAGCTAAGGCTATTCATATGCATTCTAAAAGAAAAGGAAAATTTGTTGCTGTAAATTGTGGTGCAATTCCTGAAAATTTAATGGAAAGTGAATTTTTTGGTGTTGCAAAAGGTGCTTTTACAGGTGCTACACAAGCTAGAATCGGTTTGTTTGAAGAGGCAAATCACGGGACATTATTTCTTGATGAAATTGCTGAATTACCACTGAATATGCAAACAAAATTACTACGAGTTTTGCAAGAAAGAACAGTAAGAGCATTAGGTAGCACACAAGAACAAAGTATAGATGTACGCATTATATGTGCCACACATAAAGATATGCAAGATATGGTAAAACAAGAAAAATTTAGACATGATTTATATTATCGCATTCATGTTTTACCCCTCCCATTACCAAATCTTAATCAAAGAAGAGAAGATATTCCATTACTAATACATAATATTTTAAATAATTTAAATAAAATTTATCATCAAGATAAAACTATTACACATAACGCCCTAGATAAGCTGATTAATCATAATTATACAGGTAACATACGAGAGCTTGAAAACTTGCTTGAGGCTGCTTATGCTACCAATTTGGATAATATAGATATTATTGCAATTAATCCAATTTATATTAATGATGTAACAAATTCTAGCAACAAAGATAATTTTGCAAATCAAACAAATATAGAGCCTGATATTAATATATTAAATAATATAGATGATAAAAAAAATGAGAGTTTTGATGATATAAACTTTCCAATAAATTTACCTTTTGTTTTGGCTGATATAGAAAAAGAATATATTAAAAAAGCATTGCATCAATATAAAAATAATCAATCTGCAGCTGCAAAAGCTTTAAACTTAACTCTCAGGCAGTTAAGATACCGCATAGAACAATTACAACTGCAAATAGAAGAAATATAATGCCAAATCTAAATTTTACTGAAAATGGTTGGTTAGATAGTAGCCAAAATAATAATATTAAACATGTTCAGCATATTAAATCACCAAATTATAATCAAAGACCAGAAAATTGTGAGATATCATTGATTGTTATACATAATATTTGTTTACCTCCTGAACAATTCCAAAACTCTGAATTTGGTTATATTAATCAGTTTTTTACTAATTGTTTAGAACCACATATCCACCCATATTTTGAAACAATACATAATATTGAAGTAAGTAGCCACTTTCTAATTGAGAGGCAAGGAAATATCATACAATATGTTAGTACAAATGATAGGGCATGGCATGCTGGTAAATCATCATTTAATGGCATAGAAAACTGCAATGATTACTCAATTGGAATTGAATTAGAAGGTAGCGACAATACAGAATTTACACAAAATCAGTATGATACTTTGATTAATTTAATTAAAGCTATCAAAAATCAATATCCATCAATAAAGCATATTACAGGTCATAGTAACATAGCACCTGAGCGAAAAACTGACCCTGGGTTATATTTTTATTGGGAAAATCTAAAAGATAAAATTAATGATGTAGAAATATTTGTTAGTTAGATTATATTTGTAATAACTATAAACATGTTGTTTTATGGCATTAGGGGCTGTACATATTAAGTTTTATGCTATACTGGTTTATAGCTATATGGCTAAAAGGTAATTAATTATTCTAATTTAGCTATATTAATTTTGTAAATACATCTATTTGATAACATTTATTCTGAATTAAGTATGATTACTAAATTCACGGCTTATCAATATATTTTGGAACAATGTTATTTAATTGAACACCAATTGTAATAAAAATAATGAAGGAACAAAGATGGAACTAGTAGTTGAAGTATATGTAAACAACTCTAAAGTACCAGCAAAGTCAACCGAACCTGTAGGCAAAGGGCTAATTAAGGTTGCTGATATCATCGATGTTGAAAAACAGGATTTAAAATGTATCAATACATACTTAACCTATTTTGCTAAAAGATATCAAAATTCAAAGCCAATATGGGTTGATATAATTAAATCATTCCTTGCTCATGATTTTGTAGCTATTTCTGGGTATATAAAAATAATCCGAAATATGGTAGATGCAGCTAAAGCAGATATCAATATGAACAGGCAAAAAAGTGAATTAATGAGAAATCAAGAGAATTTTGATAAAGCAATTCAATTATTTGCTAAAGAAATTGAGAATATAGATTTATTCCATGGTGCAATTACAAGTAGTATTGCTAAATGTAAAAAATTTACTTTACGAAAAATAATTGTAGTATATAAAAATTCAGATGCTATTTTGGATTATTATACAAATTTAATTAATAGCTTGGAAAAAGATACATTAGAGCAAAACGCTGATGGCTCTTACACAGCTAAAACAGGTTCCACATCAGAAAAATCAGGTTATGGCAGTGGAGGATTGCCAGTTATACAAGATACTAGTGCTTTATCTAGTAGAAGTTCCTTCAGTTCGGATTTATAATATATAATATAGCTTATATTATAAATAGAATATTATAGAATGTCTGATTCTTTTTCTGAATTTCAATTAATTGAACATTTTTTTGGAGCAATACCAAAAAGTATAAATCCCTATATGCCAGAAGTAGATTTTCTGGGTATAGGCGATGATTGTGCGTTGTTCAGTGATATCAATAACCAAAATAACTACAGTTGGGCAATATCAAAAGATTTATTGTTAGAGGGGCGTCATTTTTTTGGCGATACAGACCCTTATAATCTAGGGCATAAAGCACTTGCTGTCAATCTATCTGACTTAGCTGCCATGGGTGCAACTCCTTGCTTTTTTCTTTTAGGTGTTGGATTGCCTAAAGCAGATAAAATTTGGCTTGAAAAATTTACACGAGGAGTGTTGGATACAGCAAAACAGCACAAATGCCTGCTAATTGGCGGAGATACTACCAAAAGCAATCATGATATTAGCATTAGTATTACAATTATCGGTAAGGTAAATACTAAATCTACTTTAAAGCGAAGTAATGCTAAAATAGGTGATGACATTTGGGTAACAGGCACACTAGGAGATGCTAGGCTAGCTTTAGGTAATTTATTGGGCGAATGGATACTACCAGATTCCATATTTAATATAGTAAATCAAAAATTAGAGTACCCTATACCTCGTTTAGAATTAGGTCAAAGTTTAGTGGGAATTGCAAACTCTGCAATTGATATATCAGATGGACTAATTGGCGATTTAAGACATGTTTTAAATCAATCTAATGTACATGCTGAAATATATATAGATAATTTACCACGCTCTGAAAGCCTGCTACAACAAGAAGCACATATACAAAACATTTGTACCTTATCAGGTGGAGATGATTATGAATTATGCTTTACAGCACCAAATACAGCTTTTTACGATATTTTAGAATTAAGCAATAAGTTTAACACACCAATAACGTGCATAGGTAAAGTTCTACCACGAGTAGATACTTCTGGAAATATTATAAAATTTATGGAATATGGTCAGAATGTAGAATTAGACGAAAGAATTTTTAAAGGCTTTGAACATTTTTCAATAGTATAAATATTTAATTTAGTTTGTTTAAATATATTACTTTAAGTATTGAAAAATAATATAATACTATGTTCTAAATATTGTACAGCTAATTCATTTTTTAGCTAATCAGGTTAATTTTTATAAAAATGGATAATAATACCATCAATAATACCACGCTAATTAGCCATTTAATTGAGTTAAGAAAACGTTTGGTTAGAGCTTTTAGCATTGTAATACTTTTATTTTTTATATTAGTATATTGGGCACCACAGATTTATAATATATTTATATATCCACTCAACAAACTATTACCAGCAAATAGCCACCTTGTATTTGGCGATGTAACTAGTGCATTTATGGTGCCAATAAAAATTACATTTCTACTATCTTTTATGATTAGCTTGCCTTGGGTTATATACCAAGCGTGGGCTTTCATTGCCCCTGGTTTGTATGCTAATGAAAAACGCCTAATTTTACCTTTAGTTTTATCTAGCTATATCTTATTTTGGCTTGGTGTCTGTTTTGTATACTTTATAATACTACCCATGGTTTTTAAATTTATGGTTAGTTACAGTACATCTACAGGTACGCCTATGCTTACTCAAGCAAATGAATATCTTGATTTTGTTATACAGCTATTTATCAGTTTTGGTGTGATTTTTGAAATACCAATTGCCATAATTATCTTAAATAAAGTAGGTATAGTAAGTGTTCAACAATTATCTAAAATTAGACCATATGTAATTGTTGCCTCATTTATTATTGCTGCTATAGTTACTCCGCCTGACCCTTTTTCACAAATTATGATGGCAGTTCCAATTTGTTTATTATATGAAATAGGATTACTAATTGTAAAAAAATGGGGTAAAAATTGCTAGTTAAATTTTTACATATGATTAAATCTTACTTATTAAATGCTAAAAAAATTAAAGCTTATCATTTTTTATTTCTGTTTTTATTAGTCTTATCCTATATTCCACTAAGTTTAATGCGAAAATTGGGGGGGATTAGTGGTTTAATATTTTACTATACGATCCCAAAATTTAAGCAAAAATTTGTACAAAATTATATTCAAGCAAGACCAGATATAATCAATAATAAAAATGAAATTAAAAAAGCCTATAAAAAAATGGGTAGTTTAATGGCTGAGTTACCTTATGTTTGGTTGAATAATAATGCAACTCAAAAAGTAAACGGAGATATTTTATTATTGCAAAAGCTACTATCTCAAGGTAAAGGCTTAATTATTGTTGCATTACACGGTGGTGCATTTGAGCTTATTCCCAAATACATTATGCATAAGTTATTATCATTACCCAGCTCAAATAATCATGGTTTAGAAGTTGGTTTTACTTCCATGTATAAAAAACCTCATATTAATATTTTTGATGATTTACTGCTAAAAATAAGGCAAGTGCAACATATTAACATTGTACCTGCTGATGAAGGAGGCATAAGAAAAATAATTCGTTGTCTAAAAGCTGGACAAATTACAGCAGTTTTACCAGACCAAGTGCCACAAGGTACAACAGGAGTATGGGCTTCGTTTTTTAACAAACCAGCATATACAGGAATTTTATTGCATAAATTACATAAACTATATGATACTCCGCTAGCACTATGTCATATGTTACAAACGAAAAATGGCTGGGATTTTATCGTAAAGCATATAAATATTGGAGAAAATGAGGAAGAAAGTGCTAAAATTATAAACTCTCATTTAGAAGATTTTATCAAATTAGACTATGAGCAGTATTTATGGGGATATAATCGCTATAAAACACCAAAAGGAGCATTAGAGCGATTGGATTAAAATTATTATATAATAAATATTTTATAATATTTCTAGCAGTTTAATTGCATGATTAGCTGCTTTGACATTTCTCCAAACATGAATTAATTTTCCATTTCTATCAAAAACAAATGTACTACGTTGAATTCCTCTTACCGTTTTTCCATACATTTTCTTTTGTTTTATAACTTCAAATTGATTGCATAGAGTTTCTTCAGTATCACATATTAGGTTAAATGGTAATCCAAATTTTTGGGTAAAATTGTTATGGGATTTTAAATTATCTCTTGAAATTCCAAGTATTACTACATTTTTATCTAAAAATGTTTGGTACATATCACGAAAATCAGTTGCTTGTGTTGTGCAACCAGGGGTATTGTCTTTAGGATAAAAATATAATACTACAGTTTTACCCTGTAAAGACAGATTATTGAAGTTAAAATTTTCAATTTGTGTACTTATATATTCACCCTTTATCGATTTGATTGAAAGAGGAGATGATGATTCGTCAATTGTTTGTATCTCTAATTCTTTAGTTTCTATCATGTTTTTTAAGTGTAAAAGTAAGGCGATTTATATTGATTTAGCGAGTCATAAAATTGATATTAAGCAGTTTTAATACTTAATATATAAGATATACTCTACAATTCTATATGTATTTTATGATTATTACAATCTGATTTATGTTGGATTTCTAAATTAGCAAAGATGTTTGAAGCTAACTTATAACAATATATTATAAATTAGCTATATATTTTATATCAGACCAAGATTTTTTAATTCAGCATCAATTTTAGATTTGTGAGAATCAGATAATTCAGTTAATGGCAAGCGGATTCCATTTGGAATTCTACCCATTTTATATAATGCATACTTAACTGGGATTGGATTTGCTTCACAAAATAGCAAGCTATTAATAGTAGATAAATTAATATGCATAGCTGTAGCTTGAGCTAAATCAACATTATTAATGAATGATTTTGCAATATTATGTATAGCGTTTGGTAAAATGTTTGCTGTTACGCTGATATTGCCCTTAGCACCTAATAACATCAACAAAGCAGCCGTTGCATCATCGCCTGAATATATATTAAATAACTTTTGTTTAGATATTTCTTGGCATGCTTTAATTAATTGACAACCTCTATCTAAATTACCTGTTGCATCTTTTACACCAATAATGTTAGTTATGCCAGCAAGCCTAACCACAGTATCATTTGACATATCAGCAACTGTGCGACCTGGAACATTATATAAAATTACAGGTATATCTACAGTTTCAGCAATTTTTTTATAGTGTTGATAAATGCCTTCTTGCGTTGGTTTATTATAGTATGGTACAACTTGTAATGATGCATCAGCACCTACTTTTTTTGCAAACTCTGTTAATTCGATAGCTTCGCTGGTAGAGTTTCCGCCTGTTCCTGCAATTACAGGTATACGCTTATTCACGTACTTAACTGTAAAATCAATTAGATTGGTATGTTCTTCAACATTTAATGTTGCTGACTCTCCTGTAGTTCCAACGGCTACAATTGAATCAGTGCCTTGTTCAATATGCCAATCAATTAGGTTTTTATAAGATGTAAAATCCATACTTCCATCTTCGTGCATTGGGGTAACTACTGCCGCTATACTACCTTGTATATCCATACATATTCCTTAATATAATATTTTTTATACTGCTATAACTTAATAGCTTTTATTTTACTTTCTTTTGTATAAAATTTCTATAAATTAAATGAAATTAAGCATAAAAGTATAAAAAAATAGCTAAATTATGATTCTTATATTCAATCATGTAATTTAGATATGTAAAATGATACTAATTTTATTAAATAATTATTATTTAGCTATACCATCTGTTTGAGATATATTTGCACCATTTTGAGATTTGGTACTTAGAGGGCTAACATTATTTTTTGTTCTATGACTATCTATATCTTGAGCTTGTAAAGTTGATGAATTTCCTTCTCTAAGTGGAAATTGCTCCGATACTTGAGGTTTATATCCTAAAAACTCATTAGAATTACTTTCATCTTCGATATCTTCATCATTTAATCTTAGCTCTAATGGTACATCTAAAGGCCCTGTATCCATTCTTTTTACTGCTAAATCTTTATTTATTTGCGATGGAGACCTAATAATTTCACTTCCATCAAATGGTATGTGATTTGCTGTATTATTAGCTTGTGTTTCTACTTCTGGCGAAATAATCCCACGCTCTTGGGTGGTTAATTCTCTATCATCAGTATTTATTATTGGTTGGTGATGTTGTGAAACATCAATATAACTTTCTGACTGTGGGTCATATTGCTGAGTATTATCCTCTTCTATATTATGTTGAGGTAAATATTGCTCATGATGAGGATATTCGTCCAAGTAATTTAATGTACCTTGAATAGTATCATGATTAAAATCTGATTTGAAATTTTCCTGTAATCCATATTTAACACGAGTTACATTTATTTTCTTCCCTAAACTCCAACCTAATGGAATACCAAGTGAAGCACCTAAAAGAGCTCCACCAGCATTACCAAAAACAGGAATAACACTACCTGCGGCAGCACCTGTAATTGTAGAGGCACCACCTATAATTATTGTTCCGTTTGTAATTCCACGAATTTTTGCTCTTTTTACAATTTTATCTTGATATTTGTTGGTATTGTTTAAAAGTTGCTCTTTTAGTTCTTCTTTATCATTTTGAATTGTCTGGCTACCATGATAATCTCTAAGACCAATACCTAAATTGCCATTCATGAGTACAGCGGCTGAAATTGCTTTATTTGTTGTTATAAATTCAGCTGTGTTTTCAGAAGTATCAAATTTACTTAAAAGATAGTTTGAAGCTAAAACATGTTCTCTTTCATGTCTTGGTTTTCGGTTTAAATTTCCAATAAGTGCATCGCCTAAGTAAGAAAAAGTAGATTTTGAGCTTTTCCAACCTTCTTTTTTAGCAGCTTCTCTAACCGCAACCATACCTGTTTCAGTTGTTCCAAGTTCAGCAAGGCTTATTGATATAAAATGTCTTGCTGTAGGGGAGCTTAGCCTTTGACCATGGACTAGTTCTTGAGCTACTTTACTGGATTTACTCTCTTTAATTCCACCAAAATGTTCTAAGGCTGAACTTTTACATGCAAGCCGA
>JBJOQB010000201.1:0-4415 GCA_046050125.1 Pseudomonadota bacterium | reverse complement strand
TATTTATACATAGTTTTATAATATAAGAAATGCTTGTCATACCTGCAAATGCAGGTATCCAGAACTATAATAAAATTCTATGGATTCACACCTATGTGGGAGTGATGCTTGTTTTAAATTTTCTTTAATTTTGTAAATCTATAAATAATATTCTCTTATATTTTATTGTGCTACCCAACCACCGTCCATATTCCAGCTAGCTCCTTGTACTTGTTTGGCATAGTCAGAACATAAAAATAAAGATAAATTAGCTAAATCATGTGCTTCAACAAACTCTTTGCTTGGTTGTTTTTCGCTAAGTAACACTTGTTTTGCTTCATCAAAACTAATGTTTAGTTGTTCTGATTTTGCTGTTATTTGCTTTTCAACCAGCGGAGTTTTTACCCACCCAGGGCAAATTGCATTGCATGTTACGTTGTAACCAGCACTTGCTTGCTCTAATCCTACAGTTTTAGTTAATCCAATTAAGCCATGTTTAGCTGCAATATATGCGCTTTTATTGACAGATGCAACTAAGCCATGTACTGATGCTAAGTTTATGATTCTTCCCCAGTTTTGCTCTTGCATATAAGGTAAACATAACCTAATAGTATGAAATGCCGCTGATAAATTAATCGCAATTACTTTATTCCACATTTCAACGCTAAAATCTTTAGTTGATGAAACATGTTGTATGCCAGCATTATTAATTAAAATATCTATGCTAGAAAATTTTGAGATTGTTTGCTGAACAAGAGTTTGTATATCTTCAACTTTTTCTAAATCGCTATCAATATATGTAATATTATTACTAATTTGTTCTAGTTCACTAATTGCATTTTCAACATTACCAAATCCATTAAATGCAATTTTTGCACCTTGACGAGCAAATACTTTGGCAATTTCTAAACCTATTCCACTGGTTGCACCTGTAATTAGTACAGTTTTATTTTCTAAATTAATGTTTGTATTATTATTCATATTTGTCTCACTATTATTATTTTATTTTTATATACCGAATATCCAGAAATTAAAATTATTCAGATAATTTTTCTACAGGGTTTTCTTTTTTCTCAGATTTTTCAGCTAAAGCAAGAAATTCTTCTTTTTTCTGAAATCTGTACAATGTGTAGAGAGTTGCCCACAAAATACCAAAGTACATCACAAAAAATATTGGTACGAATAAAGTAAAAAACTCTTGGTTTTGCTTATGCAGTTTAATCATCAGTTTTTGCGTGTCAGGAATACCCATATAGCGAATATCTCCATCAAATATCATTTCTACAAGTACAGGTTTGTAACCAAATCCCATTTTTTGTCGATACCATTTTACTTCAACCGTTTGTTCTTTAAATGCTCTTACTTCACGGGTAATTGGGCAGTTATCAAACGGGAATAATCTTAGTAAATGCCCACAATTAAAAACTTCGCCATCAATTGTGTATTTTCCATATTTATCTTTCGGTGTTGAGACAATATAGTCAAATTTACCTGTTATATGTTGTAGTGCAGATTCTGCGGGTATACTTGGTTGATAAGGTATTAAATAAATTAAAATCGCAGCAAATAGAGGAAAACTTAGCACAATAGCATAGCTAACATAGCGATGTTGAGAAAGAGATTTATTAATAGTGGATATGGCTAATTTAAACCTTTGCCATAAGCTTAATTGTGCAGCAATTTCTTTTTGCCTAGCAATGTAAGCATCAAAATCCTTTTTCTTTATGGGCTTTCGTTTTATATTTAAGTTTTTATTTGACATAAGATTATTTATTTAAATTACTGTTTTTTATTGTGTTTGGCTTCAGATTTATTTTCACTAGATTTATCAGGGATTTTTTCATCAGATTTTTTATCTTTGCTATTTTGGTTAGTATTTGCATTATTTATTACATTATTATCTATTTTCATTTTTGTTCTTTCTGGGCTAAATACAAAGTACTTACCAACAGGAACAGCAGCAGGTGGCAATGTTGGTGCAGTAATAATTAACCATACCGCTAAGCCAAATAGAAATAATAAAGAGATAAACGGTACAGCATAATGTTGATTTGATTTTATATCTTGTGTTTGTAAGCTATAGCGAATAGTATCTTGATTTAATGCATCTAAAACAGCATTTGTACTTAGTAAATGTTGTTGATTAATATTAGTTAAATCATTTAATTCATTGAGGCTGTTTTGTTCAATTTCATGTTCTTTTTGTTCGTGAATTTGTTTTAATATTTCTTTATCTTCATTATTAATTTGGTTAGTATCCCTCAAGTACTCTATGGGCGGAGCTACATATTTTGAATATTCAGGATTAACTACATTAAAAGAAATATCATCATCATAATCCTTGGTTTGATTATTTTTCATATATACTTATGCTGGTCTGGGGAGTAAATTCATTATATGCTAAATAAATCAAACTACATACAATGTAGATTTATACACATAATTTTATGTTGTAAGTGTTATACATTATGATTAAAGTTCGATGATTTATAATTATATTTGTAATATAATAAAAAATGATAAGTTTTCTATTGATAATTTTTGTCAACACATAAAATATTTGAATAACAATATTATGGAGAAAAACATGAAAAATAAAGCGATAAACCTTTATAAAAAGGGTTTTACATTAATTGAGCTAATGATTGTAATTGGAATAATTGGCATATTAGCTGTAATTGCAGTTCCTCAATATACAAGCTATATTGCAAGGTCGCAGGCAGCTGAAGCCATTCATTCTGCAGCAGGTGCAAAAGTTGTAGTTGCTGAATTTTTAGCTACAAATGGTAGGTATCCTACTTTGAGTGAGTTTTGGGCAATTTATCCATTATCTTTTCACCCAGAAAATCAAACTAGATATATACAAAATATCACAGCAGAAATCGGTAACACAGGAGATTTTTTACTAATAGTTGATTTTAAGCCAAGTGGAGTTAGCTCATTATTGGCAAATAAAACTTTGATTTTTAGAACACCTAGAGTAGGTGCTACAGGTGCAGGGACTAAATGGGTATGCCAAGTTAGGAATATAAATTATGATGTAGTCCCTGCAGTATGTCGAGCTCCTGAAACGGATATTAGTTAGGTTTAAATTTATATTAATATTTATAATATTTTCTTATGACAAAAATTTTCACAAGGTTTAAAAATCAGCCATTTTTATGGATACTATTGGTAGTATTTTTATGGCTACTTTCATTTTTATTATATTTTCTACCAGAACACGGAACATTTGGCGACATGTTTGGAGCTGTTAATGCTTTATTTTCTGGTTTGGCGTTTGCTGGTTTGGGTTATACCATAAAATTACAACAACAAGAAATATCAATTAATAAACATCATATTTATCGTCAAAATTTTGAGAATGGATTTTTTCATTTACTTGATTTATGGAATAAAAGCATTTTAAATATAAAGTATGTAAAAGATAATCATCATTTTACTAAAGGTGAAGATAGTTTTAGTATAATTTATAGTGTTCTAAAAGAAGACTCCAAATTATATGCACATACAAACCTAAATGATGAAACTAAACAAGAATATGCACAATTATATAAAACAAAAATTCAGCCTATTATTTCTAACTATTTCTACATGTTTTTAACTATTTTAGAATATATTGATACAAGCAATTTACCTAATAAAAAATTCTATACCAATATTTTACGTTTAGAATTAAGTAGTGATGAATTAGCACTTTTATTTTATTATATTGTAAGTGGAATTGATATCAATAGTAGTAAGCTTAAGGATTTGGTGGAAAAATATACTATATTTAAATATATTCAAGATGATATGTTATTTGGTATTGAGCATAAAAAATACTATGATAATATTGCATATAAATCAAAAAATAATGTGTAATAATTTGAACGCAATTTATTTATACTATATTTTTCTTTTTGCTAAAGTAAAATTTTGGCTAATTATTAAGTAGGTAAATAAAAACTAAACCAATTGTTGGATTTACAGGATTAGCTTCATTTTTCCTATCATTATTTGGTTCACATGGGTTTAATTTAGCTGCAGTTACAGCAGCAATTTGTACAGGCAAAGAAGCACATGAGGATACAAAAAAACGCTATGTTTCGGGGATTGCAAATGGTTTACTCTATATATTAATTGGAACATTTGGCGGTACTTTAGCAAGCTTATTCTCTGCTTTTCCTAAAGAGCTAACCGCATCACTAGCTGGTCTTGCATTGTTTGGTGCAATTTCAACTGGATTATCTGGTGCAATGTCAGAAGATAAAACAAGAGAAGCATCTTTAATTACATTTTTAGTAACGGCATCAGACATGAAATTGTTTGGATTAGGTGCTTCATTTTGGGGATTAATGTTTGGTTTATTTACCTACTTAATAATTAGCCAAAATTTTACTTTAGCAAAAAGAAAAATATAGTATAAATAAATTGCGTTCAAATTATTACACATT
>JBJOQB010000200.1:0-4727 GCA_046050125.1 Pseudomonadota bacterium | reverse complement strand
TCAAAAACTAAAGAAATGGTTGATTTAACTATGCGATTATGGATTAATGTTAATCAAACTCAAGAATTTGATAGACTTAGGGATATATTTCTATCATCTATCTATAAATAAACACTCTCATTATTATTTACTAGCATAGGCTACATAATAGGAGTATATTATAGCTAATTATTAATTTTTATATTTAAAATAAAGTATAACTATCATGAATCATACACAACTTATTATAAAACCTCTTAAGCCTAAGCCTAATCCTCCTATCACTCCTGCTGTAACAGATGATAGAACTTCTCAACAGCGATTAACAGATATACATACCAATTCAACTCTCCCTGACTATAGTAATGATATATTATCTGCACAGATAAAATTTTGTAAAAAATTTGCTTCTATGGAAGATGATAAAATTCTTAATGAAATTGTAAAATGTTACGCTGAAATTAACACTTTAGCCCAAGATGTAAATGCTTCACCAAATAAAATAGAAGGCAATCCACAAGATTTATCACCCTCACAGAAAAAATTTGGCGTTAAACATGATGAGTTTGACAGAACATTTAATGGAATAATGGCATTAAAATGGATTTTAGCTGGAGATTATAAGCAATTTGTATCTGTTCAAAATGAATACGTTAAATTAAGTAAAGGTGGTTTTAACACACTTCAAGTATATATTAAATCTGTAATAAAAACCTCTGAAGATATTAATGCAATGATTATTTCCATGGTAATTAATGATTTAGGGAAGGTTAAAAGCTTTATTAAAACAGCTAAATTAGAATATGGCATAACTGAAATAGATCATGATAAAATTTTATTAGGTGCACTGAGAAAAAATCCAAGGGTATCTCCAAGTTTCTTTAGTTTAAAACAAGAATATCAAGATATTATTTTAAATGGACTAGAAACAGGATTTAATCTAGGGCAACTTTTGCAATGCGAAAATGTTGCGGCAAGTTTAAGTAAACTTAATAAACTTAGTAGTTTAGAATTAGATTTTTTACTTATCCATGCTTTTTTAGATATCGCTGGTGTAGGTGGTAATGTTAAACATGGAGGGTGCTTGATTGCAACACAACCTCTTTTTGATAGTTTTGAATGTGCAAAAAATGCATTGCGTAAAAATATCAATAATATAAGCAATGCCTATAATGCTTTTATAGACAATAAAGCTAAAATATATGGTATAACTACTGAAGATATTAGAAAAAAAGTAGCTCTAGTTAAATTATCGAGCTTAATTAGACTTAATACCAAAGAAGAAGTACAGAAATTATCACAACACTTCGAAAACATTGATGAAAACATAAAAAATAAATTAATTGAAGAACTAAATATTTCTGGATTAGATGGAGAAGTTGCAATTTTAATTTACTATTCTCCTGCAATTGTTTCTAATATCAAGGTACATAATTCTAAAGATAGATTGAATGGATTAGGTCAACAATCCATAAATGATGCTATATATTTACTAGAGAGAATATACAGAGATTCTAGGGAATTTGTAAATCAATCAGAATACAAAGGTAGAGTTTTTACAATACATGCCTTGAATATTGCTAATTACACAAAAAACTCTTATACAAACGAAAAATTAAAAGCTATATTAGAGAATACATTGCCTTTTGAATTTAAACGAGCTGGTAATTATGATGCTAGTATTTCTATCATAGATGATAAAAAAGACAACTAATATTATAGTTGAGAGTGTAATACCTATCTGTAAATAACGCTCTCATTTTATTGATTATAGCTAAGGTAAAATTATTTGTCATAGAGGCAGACGTAAAAATTGCGATGAAGATAGCAGCAATTTTAAGGACAACAAATATGCCAATTTATTACGCCTTAACTTATATCATTTAATTACGTACGTAATTTTCCGTATTGTTGTAAATTTTCAATTGCACTATTCATAATGGATGTGAGTTCTTCATCAGTTAAAGTACCACCTTGTTTTTGTAAGAAAAACTGTAAGGCAATACTTTTCTCATTTGTACTAATGCTATTATTGCTAACATTATTAGCCTGCTCATTTTTTTCTTGTTTAGGTTTGAAAACATCAAACACATCAATATTAAATATTTCAACTTGAGCTGGCAATTTATTTTGCTTACCTAGGTTAGCTAAACTATCAATCAACGTTTGAGCCGATACGTCATCATTAACAACAATTGCAATATCTCTTTTAACTGCTGGGTTTTTATTGATTTCTTTTAGATTTAATTTAGCTTTATGCTGAATTTTACTAAAATTAATTTCAAAACCTATGGTGTTGCTATTGATATTGTAATGCTGTTGCAATTGTGGGTGTAATTCGCCAATTACGCCGATTTCTATATCATTTGCCCAAATGCTGGCACATCTACCCTGATGAAATGCAATATGCTGGCTTGCTTTGAATTCTAATTTATCAACACCTAAACCGTGTAAAATGCTTTCGATATCGCCTTTTACATCATAAAAATCAATAGATTGTTTATTTATTCCCCATTGATGTGGATTATTTAAGCCGTTGGCAATACCAGATATATAAACATATTCAGAAATATTATTCACGCTACTTAAGCTAGATTGCACATTATTATCAATATTGAATATAACGCCACTTTCAAACAATCTAATGCTATTTGGTTTGTGCTGTTGTTGGTTATATACAAGCTTTTCAACTAGCCCGCCCAAAAGCGTAGAACGCATTACTTGGTATTGTTCGGCAATCGGATTTTTTAATTTTAATTGCGATGGATTTGGTGAGAATTGCTCTTCTAGTAAAGGGCTAGTAAATCCAAAGCTAATTACTTCATTGTAACCATGTTTTGCTAAACCATATCTGAAGTCTTTTATATTATGCTTATTTGTGGCATAAGGTAGAAATTCAAGGCTAGCTTTAGGTGGTCTTAGTGTAATATTATCAAAACCGTAAAGGCGTATTATTTCTTCTGTAATATCTTCGGGTATGTTTAAATCAAACCTATAACTTGGTACATTTACGCTGAAAATTTCTTTTTCTTTATCAAAAGATGGTGATAAATTTAAATTGCTTAAAATCTCAAGAATTTTTTCAATGCTAATATGTTGTCCAATTAGTTTTTGTATATCTTGATTTGAAACACTAATTTGTTTAGGGTTTGATATAGTCGATATGGTTGAAACATTTAAATTAATATCTTGAACACTACTAATTTGAGTTTGTTCAGTTGAGCAAATCTCTAGTACTAATTGGGTAATTCTTTCAATTGCAATTGGTGCTAAATTAGGGTCTACACCTCTTTCATAGCGATAAGCAGCATCACTATTTAATTTATATTGTTTTGTTTTGCCTGCAATAGTTGCTGGAAACCAAAATGCACATTCAATTAGTATATTGGTAGTTTCGTCTGTAATTGATGTAGATTTACCACCCATAACGCCTGCTAATGATTGCATGCCATTTTCATCGCTGATAATGCCTGTATTTTTCTGTATTTCGCAAATGCTATCATTAAGTAAAGTTAGTTTATTATCATTGGTATTACTAGTATTATTGAGAGTTAAATCACTCCAATGTACTTTGATATCATTACCTAGTATATCTGCATCGAACATATGACTAGGTTGTCCTAGTTCTAACATAACGTAATTTGAAATATCAACAATTGCATTTACAGAGCGTAAACCACTGCGTTGTAGTCTTTGTAAAATATATTCAGGGGCAGTTCTGCCTTTTATTTGAATATTTGTTACTTCACGAGCTAAAAATCTTGGGCATAAATTATGGGCATTGTCATCGATTGTTACTTTATGCTTGCTATCAAAACTAGGTTTTTTATCATAATTAATAGTTATATTTTCTATCTTACTTCCCGTAATTGCTGATAATTCTCTAGCAACGCCTTGAATGCTAAGGCAATCAGCACGATTTGGCGTGAGTTTAATGGTAAAAATATTATCATTTAAATTTAAGTATTCACGAATATCTTGTCCAATTGGTGCATCAGCAGGCAAAATCAGCAAGCCATCAACATTTGATTCTAAACCCAATTCATTAGCTGAGCAAAGCATACCAAAGCTTTCAACGCCTCTAAGTTTACCTAGTTTAATATTTAAAGTAGAGCCATCATCTAAAGGTATTTTTGCTCCAATTAATGCACAAGGTACTTTTAAGCCTGCTTCTACATTTTTAGCTCCACATACAATTTGTAGAGTTTCGCTTCCTGTATTAACCTTACAAATACGTAGTTTATCTGCATTTGGGTGTGGTTCTACTTCTAAAACCTCGGCAATTACAATTGAGTTAAATTCTTTAGCTACAGCTTGCAATTCTTCAACTTCTAAGCCAGACATTGTGAGTGCATTTGATAATTGTTCAGTAGTAATATTTGGGTTGCACCAAGTGCGTAACCATTGTTCAGAAAACTGCATAATATGTATAGTAAATCAGGTTAGATAATCCTTTAATTATACCTGATTTATTTATGTAGCATAAGTTATCGCTTTATTTTATATGTATTCTTAAGTTATTCTAATTTGTTAAGGGTTTTCTCTATGAAAAATGCATGGGTTTATATAGGTATTTTTTTAAATTTATTGATATAATTTATGTAAGATTAATTTAATCCAAAGAATTTTTGAGAGTGTTATTTAAGTAGAGCATGTATTATAATAAAGAAAAATCATAGGAAAAAAATAAATGTTAAACTGTAAATTATGTAAAAGTGAAGAGATAAGGAAGAATGTAAAGATAAGAG
>JBJOQB010000199.1:0-5939 GCA_046050125.1 Pseudomonadota bacterium | reverse complement strand
ATGGACTAACTCAAAAAAGTAGACAATGATAATCTCTTAAAATAAGTTAGTATTATAATCCAAATAATTCAAAATTATTAGGTGTACGATAATTAAGATAAGAATGATAACGTTTAGAGTTATAATCAATATCAATGTATTCAAATAATTGTAATTGCATGTGTTCAAAACTCCAATGAGGTTGTGTGTGTAGCTCGGATTTTAAAGATTTAAAAAAGCTTTCAGCCACAGCATTATCCCAACAGTTGCCTTTTCTGCTCATACTAGAAACAATATTTTCTTGATTAAGTTTAGTCTTAACCTCAAGGCTAGTATACTGAGAGCCTCTATCGCTATGGAACATTAAATCGTTAGGCTTGGATTTAATATTCCTATTGTTTAAAGCAATATCTAAAGTGTCAGTTACTAAACCAGCCTGCATATTATGACTAAGCTTCCATGCTATAACTTTACGTGAGTATAAGTCTATAATAACGCATAGATAATGCCATTTATAATCTACTTTAATATATGTTATATCACTTACCCATTTGCTATTAGCTTTCTTAGCTGTAAAGTCCCGATTAAGTAGATTATCAGCTATGTAAGCATTGGTTTTAGATTTAGTATATCTAAATTTACTACGATTTTTAGCTTTTAGACCTAATTTGTGCATGTATCTGCCTACGGTTGCACTACTTACATTGTAGGTTTTGGCTATATCAATATGTATTTTTCTAGCCCCTGACCTGCTTTTATGCCTTATAAAACATGCCTTGATTGAGTTAGCTAACTCTTGCTTAGCTTGATTTGTTGTACGACCCTTGTATTTGTAGTATCCGCTTTTACTTACCTTAAACACTTGGCACATGTTTATTACTTTGTACTCATTTTGATGTGCTTTCATAAATTCATACCTTATATACTTTGGCTTACAAAGTATTTGTGTGCCTTTTTTAAGATTTCGTTTAGCTCCTTTAATTCTAAATTCTCTCGTCTAAGACTTTTTAACTCTTGCTGTTCTGCACTTAATAATTCTTGATTTGGATTATGTTTCTTATAATCACTTAGCCACCTTGATAATGCCGCATGGCTTACACCTAAATCTTTGCATATTTGTTCTAAAGTCTTATGGCTATTATTTAGTCTATATTTGACTGCATTTTCCTTAAATTCCTCACTGAACTTCTTCGACATCTTATTTCCTTTTTTATATGTTTTTATATCTTAAAAGATTCTTTATGTCTACTTTTTTGAGTTAGTCCACTAGAATGACACGCAGAACTAAAGTTGTATCTCACTCTATAGAAATGATTGAATTAAGCATTAAGCTTTGGGTTCATGTTAATAAACCTCATGAGTTTGCTAAATATCAACAAGTATTTAGAGCATCTATCTATGCTTAGTACTCTCTCTAATTTAAATAGAACCTATACATGTTTTAGCTATATATATTATAGCTAAAAAATAAATTTATTTTTTTAAAAGTTCAGTAAGCATATTGATATTTAACATAGTACGCACTATAATTATATTAATCGCGCCCCAGTAATTGTTGCATAAATTTTTAAATTTATGCATTACACTGGGGCCTTCTTTTTTATTCCTTCTTATTTAATGCAAAATACTAAACCTCATACAAGTTGTGATGAGCAAATAGAAATCCTCTTAAAAAGAGGCATGCATATACAAGATATTCACTATGCTAAACAATGTTTAACCCAAATCAGTTATTATAGATTAAGCGGGTTTTGGCATATCTGCAGAAAAATTAAACTAGATAATAATCAGCAAATTATTCTTTCTGAAAAAACTAAAAAACCTATTCGATTAGAAGAATTTGAGCAAAATACAAATTTTGATGAAATTATAAACCTCTATAATTTTGATAAAAAATTACGTTTGCTTATGCTCGATGCTATTGAAACAATAGAAATATATCTGCGTACAATAATAGGCAATAAAATTGGCTACTATAGCCCATTAGCTTACAAAAAAACAAATTTTATCAAACCTAAGCAATTAGAAAAAATTAATAAAAACGGCAAGGTAACAAGCATTTGGCAAGAATTTTTAGATAAGCAAAATAATCAATTAAAAAGAAGTAAAGAAGATTATATCTTTTGGCATAAAAAAAATTATTCTGAAATTCCTTTTTGGGTTATTATTGAAACTTGGGATTTTGGTTTATTATCTAAATATTACGAATTATTAACAAATGAATATCAAAATGAAATCTGTAATAGTTTAGAAATTGAAAATAGAGAATTATTAACGGAATGGCTGCAAGCAATTAATATTTTAAGAAATAAGTCTGCCCATCATTCACGAATTTGGAATTTATATAATAATAATCCTTTGAAATTCATTTCTAATGCATATTTTGATAATCTAAATTTAGATAAAAATGCATCTCATAGAATTTATGGCTTAATTTGTATAATCAACTTTTTATTGCAAAAAATTTGCCCTAGCAACTCATGGATTAAAGAAGTAGCCGAATTAATAAATACTAAGCCTAATTTACCTAATTGTTATTTTTCATCTATGGGAATAAATTCAGAAAATGAATTAAATATAAAGTAAATAAAATTATCTAAAATAGATTATATTTTCCATTATCAAAACTTACTTTCTTAATATCAGACACAAAAGAACCATTAACACCGCTTTGCATAAATACAAGTAAATCTATAGTTGAGGCTATTAAATGTGATTGGCTTACCTGTGTAGCCTCTCCTATTAACTGTTCTAATCTATATAATGCTTCAAGGCAACCATCAGCATGTATGGTACATATTCCGCCTCTATGCCCTGTATTCCACATTTTTATTAATTGCAGTGCTTCTGCTCCTCGTACTTCGCCTAAAATTAATCTTTTAAAGCTATGCCTAAGGCTTGCCATAATCAATTGCGATAATGTTATTTTTTCTGTGCTAGTCAAAATTACTACTTGTTCGCTGTTAGTTTGTATTTCGGTTGTATCTTGAAATACAGCTATTTTTTCAGGCATATTAGTTGATATAAAATCTAACATTGCATTGAGCATAGTTGTTTTACCGCTTCCCATTGCTCCAATAATTAAAATATTCTGCTTATTAATTAAAGCCTGTTCTAATATTTCTCTCTGCTCTTCATTAATTGCTTTAGCAATTTTAACATTAGATTTAGTATATCCATTGGTTAAATCATCTAGTGTATATATTTCTTTTGATGGTATACGTATAGAAAAAGTAGGCATTTCACAAATTGGAGGCGACATACTGGCAAATCTTGCACCATTAAACGGAATTTGTGCATTAATTATCGGCGTATTTTGTATATTTTCTATTCCTGCTACTGTAGACATTAAGCGTATAATTCGGTTGGTGCTATCTATATCTAGGTCAAAAAGATATTTTTCATTAGCATAACCAGATTTAGCCCAAATTTTACCCTTATTTAACGTAATATCAGTTACATCTTTATCTTTCATTAATTCAATAAGTTTTTCGCCAAATGCATACTTTAAATCTCTATTTAGTTTCTCTTTTTGTATGCTGCTTAATTCTATCATCGTTCTAACCCTTTTTGAATTTGCTGTTTATTCCAATGCTCTAAATTACCCTTAACTTTCATAGTATGCTGAAACTGCTGTTTAGCTAAACTGTAAGCCTGTTCTTGAGCTTGCGGGCTGTCTTTTACTACAGTTATTTTATTTTGTGCATCAATAAAAAGTCCGCCATCTTTAGTTTCGTAGCTAATTGTTCCATTTTTACCTATTTTAGCATTTGCTAAAATTATGCTATTAATTTTTACTCCAATTATGCACGGCTTACTATTCTGTTGCTCTTTTCTCTCTATAGATCGTAATACTTTCAACGCTTGAGGATTATTACTTTTTACCTCTTTACGCAAAAAATCTACCCAAGAAAGTGAATTATGCTTATTTTGCATATATTCTTTTTTAATTTCATTTCTTAAGTCTAAAATAGCTTTTATATATATTTCATTTACTTTATTAACTAATTCTTGCTTCTCTTGTCGAGGTAAAAATTTATTTTGAATATTTTGCAGATTATCATATTTTAAAATCTCTAACTTAATAAATTTATCTTGTGCTTTTTCATAAATTTGCTTTGCATCATTATCTAAATTTTGAGCATATAAATTATATTTGTTTTTTATAGTAATAATATTTAATTGATGATGAAGTTGTTGTTTTTCACTATAAGCTAAATCCCTATTGCCCCAAATTTCTTTAATTACAGTATTTTGTAAATCAAATACTTTATTTAAGGTTGCTTTTTTATTTTTCCTAGCTTCAAAAGTAGATTTTTTATCTTCTAAGTATCTTTGCCATAGATTATCTGCATTTTTATGTATTGGCTTGGGAGTGTAATTTTTTTCTTGTTCTATAATGCTTTTTATTGCATTATTTTGATTGATGTTATATGTTTGTATGCCTTGGTCAACTTTTTTGTAATTTTGGGCTTCTAATGAGGTTTTAGTGTTTTTTGTTTGTTGAAATTCTGTAAAAATACCTAATTTTTGCTCTAAGTTACTTTTTGATAATTTTCTATCCACTGTACTAGCTTTTACAGTTACTTTTGAATTTATGCTTTTGAATACTAAACCATTGCCTTGCAACTTTGCTATTACACCTACTTTTTTAGCTAGCTTATGTAATTCTTGCCAATTATTAGCATTTAATGCATTTTCTTTTATTTCTTTTTTTAGATAGGTGGTAAAACTTTCTAAGCCTGTGTGAGCTTCAAAGTCTATTGCTTTGTGATTTTTATTTTCTTGTCTTTGGCTTTTTTGCTCTATTCCATTATCTACAGTTAAATTATGTTTTTTTTCTAAAACTCTCATCACATCATTTCTAATGTAATAATCATTACTGGGAGAATTTCTATTTATATACTTAGTTGGGTGGATAGTATTTACTACTATATGCATATGATAATGCCCTGTGTCATCATGTATTGCGATTACTCTTTGATAATCTTTATAGCCTAAAGCTTCGCTTATATTTTTCTCAATATCTAGCATGATTTTATCGTTAGGCTTTTCTCCATCAGGAAAACTAACTGTATAGTGATAAATTTTACTTGATGTCGTTGTTGTATTCATAGCTTGCGTATTTTGCATTTTAGCTATGGCTAATTCTTTATCTTGAGGTAAATTAATATACCATGCTTTTTCAGTTTTATTAGCAGCGTAATTAGTCATATTTTCAATGGCTTTGTCCGCTATATACTCTACAGCATTTTTAGTACCGTATTTATTCTTATATTCTCCTTGTATTCGTTTTGAAATCATTATTTACATTCCAATATTATTGATTTTAATTTGTCTAAAATATCAGGATTGATTTTTTTTGCTTCCATTTCTTGCCATAAATCTATTAATTTATTTATTGTTTGATGAGATGTTATATTTACTACTTCATGATTTAAAACTAATTTTTTGCAATAGTCAGTTAAACTAACTGATGTTTTATTAGCATTATTTTCTATATATTCTCTTTCTTCTTCTGTTACCCGAAAATTTATCATTTTAGATTTAGGCATTATTTTTATGCTTTAGATATATTTGATAAAAACCTTTTAATGCATTTATTACTATTAATATCAATAATATACATAAAATCCAAAAGCCAATAAATTGCGTTTTTTCATCTAAATTTTGGAAATTATTATTTATGATTGCTGATTGTTTATTTATATAGCTTACAAAAAGTAAAGTAATTATTCCTGTTATTGTTAAAAAAATGATAGTTTTTGATTTTTTCATGTATTCCTTTTTAGTGTAAATATTTTATGTTGAGCAAGCTTTGCTTGCGAATAAACAGTATATCGTAATTGATTTAGTAAATCAATTACATGTCCTGCTAAAAATTATACGAAGCTCATAGTAGTTTAATTAGAGTTTTTTCACAGTTTAAAACATACCTTAAGCTTTTTAAATGAAGTTAT
>JBJOQB010000198.1:0-17265 GCA_046050125.1 Pseudomonadota bacterium | reverse complement strand
AAAGAATTTAATATTTACTTAATTTTTATAATTATACTTAAATGCTAATTTTGCTTTTTAAAACCAAATTCAATATAATAAAAAGCAATAAATATCATGTTTTTTATTCCGTAGGGTTATAATGAATATTCATCAATTACGCTTTATTCGTTCTGCTGTTCGCCATAATTTTAATTTAAGTGAAGCAGCCAAATCGCTATTTACTTCTCAACCTGGTTTATCCAAAGCAATTTTAAATTTTGAAGATGAATTAGGCGTGCAAATTTTTGTAAGACAAGGCAAAAGACTACGTGGACTAACTGAAATTGGCGTTCAAGTGGTTCAGCATATTGAAAATATACTCACTCAAATTGAGCATATCAAAAAAATCAGTGCAGACCATACAACTAAACATGAAGGCGTGCTTAGAATTGCTACTACACATACACAAGCTCGTTATACGCTACCAAAAATTATTGCTAAATTTAGCGAATTATACCCTAAAGTAAAAGTTAGTATTGCCCAAGGTAACCCAAGCCAAATAATTGGATTAGTAAAAGATAGTTTAGCAGATATTGCTATAGCAACTGAAATCCCTGAAGATATGGTTGATTGGGACATTAGCACAGCATTTACATGGCAACATTTGCTAGTTGCACCTAAAGGACATGAAGTATTTAATAGCCAAGATGTAACATTACAGCAATTAGCACGCTATCCAATTATTACATATAGTAAAGCATTTTCTGGCAGAAAAAGAATTGATGACTCCTTTGAAAATAATGAAGTTTTACCAGATATCATACTAGAAGCTGTTGATTCAGATGTAATAAAAACATACGTAGAACTTGGCATGGGAATTGGCATCATGGCAGAAGTTGCATTTGATAAAAATAAAGATATTAATTTAGATTCAAGAAAGCTAGGCAATTTATTTGGCACTCAATCTGTAAAAATTGCTTATCGAAAACATGTATATCAAAGAGATTTTACTTATGGATTTATTGAATTATTTACTAGTAAGTAATCATAAAAATTAACTTAAATTACTTTCATTACTTTCTAATTATGGCTATTGCAGGTAAAAAAAGAATTGTTTATAATTAGTTAGCACTCATTAGCTTTGATTGCTAATTAATTAAAATGAAGGAGAAATTATGAGTAATTTACAACCAATGGATAACCGTGTTGTAGTTCAACGTTTAGAAAGTGAAACTAAAACCGCATCTGGTATCGTAATTCCAGAAAAAGCAGCTGAAGAATCTAGCATTGCTACAGTAATTGCTGTAGGTGCTGGTAAATTACTGGATAATGGCACACGTGCATCAATGACAGTAAAAGTAGGCGATAAAGTACTACTAGGTAAATACTCTGGTACTCAAACAAAAGTAAGCGGTAAAGATGTAATCGTTTTACGTGAAGATGAAATTTTAGCAATCGTATTATAGTATTACTATTTAGACTATTTACTAATAACACAGATTTAAAAATAAGAATCTAGAATATATAAATTAATTGGAGAAATAAATGGCTGAAAAACAAGTATTATTTGGCGAAGATGCTCGTAGTAAAATTGTAGAAGGCGTTAATATCTTAGCTGATGCAGTAGAAGTAACTTTAGGGCCTAAAGGTCGTAACGTAGTTATTGAACGTAGTTTTGGTGCACCATTAGTAACTAAAGATGGTGTAAGCGTAGCTAAAGAAATTGAATTAGCTGATAAAATTCAAAATATTGGTGCTCAATTAGTTAAAGAAGTTGCTAGCAAAACAAATGACAGTGCTGGCGATGGTACAACAACAGCTACTGTTCTAGCTCGCTCAATAGTACGTGAAGGCATGAAAGCAGTTGTTGCAGGAATGAATCCAACGGATATTAAACGTGGTATTGATAAAGCAGTAATTGCAATTGTTGAACAATTACAAGCAATTAGCAAACCATGTGCTGATGCTAAAGAAATTGCACAAGTTGCTACAATTTCTGCAAACAGCGATGTAAGCGTTGGTGAAATTATTGCTAATGCAATGCAAAAAGTTGGTAAAGAAGGTGTTATCACTATTGAAGATGGTAAATCTTTAGAAAATGAATTAGATGTAGTTGAAGGTATGCAATTTGATAGAGGTTACTTATCTCCATACTTCATCAACAATCAAGAAAAACAAATAGTAGCTTTAGATGACCCATTCATCTTATTATTTGATAAAAAAGTTTCTAGTATCCGTGATTTATTACCAGTATTAGAACAAGTTGCTAAAGCAGGTCGTCCATTATTAATTATTGCTGAAGATGTAGAAGGCGAAGCATTAGCTACATTAGTAGTAAATAATTTACGTGGTATTTTACGTGTTGCTGCAGTTAAAGCCCCAGGTTTTGGCGACAGACGTAAAGCTATGTTAGAAGATATTGCTATTTTAACAGGTGGTACATTAATTTCTGAAGAAGTTGGTATGAACCTTGATAAAGTAACATTACAAGAATTAGGTCGTGCTAAACGTATTGAAATCAGCAAAGAAAATACTACAATTATTGACGGTGCTGGTGCAGCAGTTGATATTGATGCACGTGTTGCACAAATTCGTTCACATATGGAACAAGCAACTAGTGATTACGATAAAGAAAAATTACAAGAACGTGTAGCTAAATTAGCTGGCGGTGTTGCTGTAATTCGTGTTGGTGCAGCTACAGAAGTAGAAATGAAAGAGAAAAAAGCTCGTGTAGAAGATGCATTACACGCAACTCGTGCTGCAGTTGAAGAAGGTATTGTTGCAGGTGGTGGTGTTGCATTATTACGTGCTAAACAAGCTGTTGGTAACATTAAAGGCGATAATCCTGACCAAGATGCTGGTATCAAAATCATCTTACGAGCAGTAGAAGAGCCATTACGTAAAATCGTAACAAATGCTGGCGATGAAGCAAGTGTTATCGTAAACCAAGTATTAAATAATACAGGTAACTACGGTTACAATGCACAAACTAGCGTGTATGGCGATATGTTAGAAATGGGTATTTTAGACCCTAAAAAAGTAACAAGACAAGCATTACAAAATGCAGCATCTGTTGCTAGTTTAATTCTGACAACTGACTGTGCAATTGTTGATGCACCGAAAAAAGATGGCGGTATGCCTGATATGAGTGCTATGGGTGGCATGGGCGGAATGGGTGGTATGGGAATGTAATTTCATTCCATATTTAGCCTAGCTAATATCTAATTTAATGTATTAGCTAATAAATATAATCCTCATATAATAAAATATATGGGGATTTTTTATTTTAAAGCATAATCCATACCATTATTAAAGCTAAATCTATAATAGCTAAATGATAATTATTTGTCATATTTGTTGTCCTTAAAGTTTCTCCTAGCTGTACTATGTGTACTATCTGCGTCGCAATTTTTGCGTCCGCCTATATCACAAGCAATTCTGATTTAACTATACATCCATTTATATATGTTATAATTGCACAAAATAAATAAATATAGGTTTTGCACTATGTCTGAAAATATTCATAATTTTAACTCAAGCTCTATAGCCCCTATAGAAAGCATTATCCAAGATATAAAGCAAGGCAAAATGGTTGTTTTAATTGATGAAGAAGATAGAGAAAATGAAGGCGATATCGTAATTGCTAGTGAATTTGTTACTCCTGAAATTATCAATTTTATGGCAACACATGCACGTGGTTTAATTTGTCTTACACTAACAGAACAAAGATGCAAACAATTAAATTTGGGGCTAATGGTTCAACCGCATGGAAATGGCACTCAACATGGCACAAATTTTACTTTGTCTATTGAAGCAGCTGAAGGAGTTACAACAGGTATATCAGCAGCAGACAGAGCTAAAACGGTACAAGCAGCTGTAGCAAGAAACGCAAAACCTAATGACATAGTTCAACCGGGGCATATATTCCCACTTAAGGCTGTTAAAGGTGGCGTTTTAATGCGAGCAGGGCATACTGAAGCTGCCTGTGATTTGGCTGATTTGGCAGGATTGGAACCATCGGGCGTAATCTGCGAAATTATGAATGAAGATGGTACAATGTCTCGCTTACCTGACCTTATTCCATTTGCACAAAAACATGGGCTAAATATTGGTACAATTTCAAGCTTAATTCAATACCGTAGCCAAACTGAAAGCATAATTAATATTGTGCATGAAAAAGAATTAGAAACCCCATACGGAACATTCAAAAGCATTTTATACAATGACATAGCCAGCGGACACACACATATTGCATTAATAAATGGTAATCCAACTAAAGATACTGAAACATTAGTAAGAGTACATGAGCCATTATCTTTTTACGATTTTTTAAGTGTGAATAGTCGCCATTCATGGTCATTACACCAAAGCATGAAAATACTCGCAGATAGTAACAAACCAAGTGTGTTAATTTTAATGAATTGTGAAGAAAATAGCCAAAATTTTGTCAAAGAATTTACAGGGGAAATTCATTCTCCTAAAAAGGCTGATTTAAGAACTTATGGTGTTGGAGCTCAAATATTGAAAAATATTGGTGTAGGTAAAATGAGATTATTGGCTAATCCTATGCGTATTCCAAGTATGGCTGGGTATGGTTTGGAGATAGTAGGATATTATAGCTAAATGATAATTAATATGAAAAATAAAGTAAATAATAATTCAAATACCACAAACAATAACAATCGCCAACATAATGTACGCATAATCGGTGGCATGTACAAACGTAGTAAAATTGATGTACTAAATATAGACGGCTTAAGACCAACACCTGACCGCTTACGTGAGACTATTTTTAATTGGTTAGGGGATATATCCGACTTAAATTGTTTGGATATGTTTGCAGGTAGTGGTGCATTTGGTTTTGAGTGCCTATCTCGACAAGCAAAATATGTGCTTATGCTTGAAAAAAATAAACATATATACAATAACTTAAAATCAGTCCAAGAAAAGCTAAAAATAAGTAATGATAATATTGATATAATGAATGCCGATAGTTTACTTTATATTAATAATAACAGAATATCTAAAAAGTTTGATTTAGTATTTTTAGACCCGCCATATGCAAGTAATTTATTAGAACTAGCTTTACCTATGGTAAGAAGTATAATAAGTGAAAATGGATTGATTTATATAGAAGATAATAAAAATCTAGCTGGATTAAATTCCGATTTGGGCTTAGATTTAATCTCTAAAAATAATTTAGCTATATATAAACATACTAAAATGGGGCAGATTTATGCCTACTTATTGAAAAGTGCTTTATAATATAGCTTAATAAAGCACTCTAATATAGCTGGTTTTATATTTTTTGTGTTCGCAGGCTCACGACTGCGTTCATCTAGGCGTATGAAGAAAATCCGACGAAGATAGTACAAATAGTACAGCTAGGAGGATTTTTAAGTACAACAACGATGACAGAAAATAGAGAATTAGCTATAAAACTAAGAAATAGACAGAGTAGGTTTATTTACTTTATTTCTAGCTTCTTTTTTCTCTTTAGTTTGAGCTGGTTTAGCCTTGTTATTTGCAATTAACTTAGCTGTGCTTTTTGGATTAGTAGCTAATATAACGGGTTTTTTCACATTAGTATTCTTAGCTACAAGCCTTTTGCTCTTAAGAGTTAATCCAGGCATATTGCTAAATAAATTACTATCCATACCAGCATATATACTAACATCAGCCTTCATTTTTTCTAATTTACGCTGATAGTTTTCATAGTCCGTTGTATATCCTGCTGCTTTTAATCCAGATATATAATTTTCTAGGTAAATTAACGTTTGTGGGTGTGAAGAGCCCAAAACATCTTGGCTTAATTTAAATGATTTTTCATAAAATGGCACAGCTTCATCAGCTTGCTTATTTGTTTTTAGAGCAGAAGCATAATTATTATAAGCAATAATTGTATCTGGGTGATTTTCGCCTGAAACTTGCACTCTTTGCTTTAAAATATCTTCATACAGAGATAATGATTTTTTAACATCGCCCAAACTTTCCATATTGAAAGCATAATTATTCTTAAATTCTAAATATAACGGGTGTTCATCACCAACTATACTTTTAATTTTTAAAGCTTTTTCAAATTGCTCTTTAGCTTCAGTATAGCGTCCTAGTTTTTGCAATACATAACCATAATTATTATATGATATAAATGTATCTTGATGATTTTCGCCTAAAACTTGTTTTCTTAATTCTAAATTTTTACTGTAAATTGGCAAACTTTCTTTAACTCTGCCTAATGATTCTAATGAATTAGCATAATTATTCATGGCAGCTAAAGTTTCTTCATCTCTTTCGCCTGCAATTTCTGTACGCCATTTCACAACATTTTTAAGTAATGCAGATGCTTCGCCATATTTTCCCATAGCTTGAAGTGCATTGGCATAATTATTTGTTGCAGTTAATGTATCTGAATGTGATAAGCCCAGAATTTCAACCTTACCTTTTCTTACTTTATCAAAGTAAGTTGTAGCGTCTTGTAATGCTCCCATATCTAGTAAAGCATTTGCATAATTATTCATAATATTTAAGGTTTTAAGATTTTGTAAACCATTATCTTGAATTGATTGCTTTAATGCTTGTTCAAATAATGGAATACTTGTTTTTACTTTACCTTTTTTTTGCACGCTAATAGCATAATTGTTTAGTGAGCTTAAAGTACGAGCATCTGACATACCATATTTATCTTTGGTATTTTCATATAATTCTTGCTCATTCTCTGCCATTTTTACAGGCTTAGCAATATATTTTGATTTAAAATCATTAAGAAATTGAGAAATTGGATTAGATTTTTGTGGAGTTTCTGGTTCAACTTTGTTTGACTCAGGAGAAATAGATACTTTATTAACTTTTTGATAATCTGTGTTAACATTTTGAGCAAATGTTTGATGTGATGCTGATATAGCTGATACACTAATTAGGCATATTGCTACAGCATAGCTTATATTATTCACTCTTAATTTAATTGTATTCTTCATTTTTATTTTAGATTAACTCAACATGCTGTAATTATAACTGTTATTTTATTAAGTTGCATTACTTAATAATTTATATGTATAAAGTATAAATATATAAAATTCTCTTGCGTAATTGATAATATCTCCAATAGTGCTTAAAATATAGGTCTTAAATTGTATATATTTATAATTACATGCATTTAAACGCAATAAAACTCTCAGGATTTAAATCTTTTGTTGATAACACTCAATTTGACACAAATGCACAATGTGTAGGTGTAGTTGGTCCTAATGGCTGTGGTAAATCAAATATTATGGACGCTGTACGCTGGGTGTTGGGCGAATCACGTGCTGGGGAGTTACGTGGCGAAAGCATGCAAGATGTAATTTTTAATGGCTCTACTTCTCGAAAACCCTCATATAAAGCTATGGTTGAATTAGTATTTGATAATACTAGTGGGCGTTTACAAGGCGAATGGGGACGTTATGCTGAAGTTAGTGTAAAACGTAGTTTAAGCCGTGATGGTGCATCAAATTATTATATCAATAATCAAGTTGTGCGTCGCAGAGACATTTACGATATGTTTATGGGAACGGGTTTAGGTCCTAAAGCTTATGCCATAATTGGGCAAGGTATGATTTCGCAAATTATTGAGGCAAAACCTGAAGAAATGCGAGTTTTTTTAGAGGAAGCAGCGGGCGTAAGTAAATATAAGGAAAGACGCAAAGAAACACAGGCAAGGCTACAAGATACACAAGAAAATTTATTGCGAATACAAGACTTAATTATTGAAATTTCAACTCAACTTGAAAAACTTGATGGGCAAGCAGGCGTAGCACGTCAGTACAAATCTTTACAAAAAGCTTTACTTGAATATGAATATCTTTACTATAATTGGCATATTCAAAATGAGCAGAAAAAAAATCAAAACTTATCTGTGCAATATGCTGAAGTAAAAACTCAAATTGAAGAATTAAATACCAATATCTTAAATAATGAGTTAGAGCAAACTACTTTAGTTGACAATAATGCATTATACCTTGACCAACTACAAGAGGCACAAAATTCATTTAATGCAGTTAATCAGCATATTATGCAATTGGAAGAAAGAAAACGCTACCAATCACAGCAACAAGAAACTTTACAAAATGCTTCAAATGAAGCTAAACAAGCACTAAATAGCAATTTGTCTCAATTAAATTATTACCAAGAGCAAAAGGAAATTTTACAAGAAGAGCTAGAAGAATTAGCTATTCAGCAAGAAATAGAGCTAGAACAACAAACTGAAGTTAATTTAGATGATATTTTAGAACAAGAAAAAAGCTTAAATAATAAAATACTCAACTTAAAAGATAGTTATCAGCAAAATATCCAACAAAGCAAACTATTAGAACAAAAACAGCAATTATTATTGCAAAATATTTCGCAAAAATATCAACGTTATCAAAAACTAGAACAAGAATTTGAAAATTTACAAAAACTTGATGGGCAAGATTTAAGTGTTTTGGAGCATGATTTAAGTAATCAAAAACAACATTTAGCTGAATTAAATGAAAAGCTTGCTCAGGTACAAACAGGACTACAGCAACATCAAGGTACACATACCCAAGTTGTACAAAAAGTCCAAAATGAAACAATTGAGATGAATCGCCTTCAAGCACATTTGCAGGCAATTCAAGGCTTACATAAAACTAATGATGAAAATGCATTTGCAAAGTATATTGATAAGCATAAAAATAATTATCCAATATCTTCCCCTTACGATAGTACACTAAATTTAAGTAGCCTATTTAAAGCTAATAGTGAATGGGAACAAGCCCTAGCAACTGTTTTACAGCATAAAGTAAGTGCATGGTGTGTTGATATATCTAATCAAGAATTAATGCATTTATTCAATAATTTTGTGCAAGAATTAGATACAAATTCAGAACAATTTGCTCAAAGTTATGTGAATTTAAGTGATAATTATCCACTTGAAAAAATTTCAGCAGATTCTATTTTAAATTATATTGAAGTACGCAATATTAAAGTAATGGGGGCATTACAACAATGGCTAGGAGCGTATCATATATCTGACTCAATGGAATATGCTATACAAAAGCGAGCTAGTTTGCCTGCTGGACATGCATTCATTCTAAAAAATGGCATGGTTATTGATGCCTTTTCTGTTACTGCAAATCATAATATCGCCCATAATGCATTAGTAAATAAGCGTAAAATTGAGGATTTACAACAGCAAATTAAAGCTCAACAATTGATTTTAGAGCAAGCTCAAAGCCAAATGTCAGATAGTTTAGCTACATATAATCATCTACAACAAAGCTACCAAGAATTACAGCAAAAAATCCGTGTAAATAGCCAAAGTATAAAAGAACAAGAATTAGCTTTAGATAAATTAATTCAACAACAAGAATTTGCTAAAACTCGTTTACAAAATTATGAGCAAGATTTATATGAATTAAGAACAGAAATGTCAACTGAACGAGAAACGCATGCTGAAATTGGTTTTAATATAGAAGATATTCAAATAAAAGCTGAAGAAATTCAGGAACAGTTATTATTAGTAGAAGATGAATATAACGACATAAAAAAACAATTAGAACAAAAGCGTCAAGCACAGCAACAAAATTTGCTCAAAATACAAGCACTAAATTTTAAACAGCAAACGATTAAACAAAATTTAGAACGAAATTTGCAAGATACTCAACAAGCAAGAGATACAATTAGTAAGGCTAAAGCTAAAATTAGCGAGTGGGAAGAACAAATTAATCAGCTTCAACCACATATTCTAGAACAAACTTTACAAACAGCACTCGAAGAAAAAGTAATTAAAGAACAGGCTTTGCATTTAGCTCAAAATACCATTGGGGAATATCATCATCAAGTACAAATCTTACAACAAAAAGCTAAAGAATTTCAAAGCCAGCTTTTACCTTTATACGATAAAATGCATAAAGTTGAGCTAAATATACAAGAAGCCAGCATTAGCCAAGAGCAATATCAACAACACTTAGATGAAACTATTCAGCAAATTGCAAAAAGCTTAGGTTTATTTGATACTAATCAAAATTCATTACAAGATTTTTTACCTAGTTTAGATGAATTATCTAAGTTAAATTCAGTGCAAAGCCTAAGAAATAGCATTAATAATACGAAACAAGCAATTGATGATTTAGGCAGTGTTAATCTTTCTGCAATTGAAGAATTAGAACAAACTCAACAAAGGTTTGATTATTTAAATCAGCAGTTAGATGATATTCAAACAGCAATTACCACACTTGAAAATGCAATTGCAAAAATTGATGAAGAGAATCGTATTCTTTTATTAAGCACATTTAATACTGTAAATGAAGAATTTGGTAAGTTATTTCCTGAGTTATTTGGCGGTGGACAAGCTAAATTAACTTTAATTGGCGATGATATTTTATCTGCTGGCGTACAGGTTATGGCTCAACCACCTGGTAAGAAAAATGCTACAATTCATTTGCTATCAGGTGGAGAAAAGGCACTTACTGCAATTGCATTAGTTTTTGCAATTTTTGCTTTAAATCCTGCTCCATTTTGTTTACTTGATGAAGTTGATGCCCCACTTGATGATGCTAACACTGAACGCTATGCAAAGCTTATTAAAAGAATGAGTGAAAATACACAGTTTTTATTTATTTCACATAATAAAATTGCAATGGAAATTGCAGAACAATTAATTGGTGTAACCATGCAAGAACAAGGAGTTTCTAGAATTGTATCTGTTGATATGATTGAAGCAGTGCAAACTTTATCGAGTTAGAATATATTATTTTTTATAAATATATACCTGAATTTCAGGCATAGCATCAAATTTATTACTTTGACATAATCCTCTCAATTTCCTGAATATCAACAGGAACATCTCTCGTTAGTACTGTGTTACCTTGTGCTTGAATGATAATATCATCTTCAATTCTTATGCCAATATTCCAATACTTAGGGTCAACATCTGGGTGTGGTCGAATATAAATCGCAGGTTCTATCGTTAAGGCCATGCCTTGCTCTAATTTAATGCTAGTTTTTTTACTGGCTAACTTATTTAATGATGTAGTTAAATCTTCTTGAGGATTAAAAATAAATTCTAAGCTATTATTAAGATTATCTTTTTCTTGTTTATATCTTCCCACATCATGCACATCTAAACCCAACCAATGGCTTGTTCTATGCATATAAAATTGCTGATAAGCATTGCTACTAATTGCATTTTCTACATTGCCATACTTTTGCTTTTTCAATAACCCACTTTCTAGCATGCCCTCAACTAATATATTTAGTGCTGTTTGATGTACTTGCTCAAATGTTACTCTAACTTGAGCAATATCTATTGCTGCTTGTTGAGCTTTTACCACCCAATTGTAAATTTCAGCTTGTTCTTTGGTAAATTTACCATTTACAGGAAATGTTCTAGTAATATCACTTGCATAGCCATCTAGTTCACAACCAGCATCGATTAGGCACAAATCGCCATCTTTTAATATCGATTGTCCTGCTCGATGATGTAAAATACAAGTATTTGCACCTGTCGCAACAATGCTATTGTATGCTACGCTTTGGGCTTTATTTTGCTTAAATGTATGGATTAATTCTGCCTCTAAGTAATCTTCTTGTATACCTGATTTTGAGCATTGCATAGCTTTAATATGACCTAAAGATGCAATTTTTCCTGCTTGTAACATGATTTCTTGCTCATACTCATCTTTAAATAAACGTAATTCACTTATATATTCATGTAAATTGATAATATTTTGTGGTGGTTTATGTCCTGCTCTTTGCATGCTTTTTAGCGGTTCTAACCACTCAAATACAACATCTCGCCATAGATTATTGCTTGTATAAAATGCATTAAACTCAATAGCTATATTATTTACTTGAGCAAATAATCTAGGCATGATTGAATTGATATCATCAATGCTATAAGCTTTATCTACGCCCAAATGCTTGCCTGCTTGCTCGTAACCACAACGCAAACCATGCCAAATCTCTTGAGCTTCATTTTTAGGTAAAGCAAACAAAATGCTATAAACCAATTCTTGTTTTTTTATCAAACATAATACTGAATTTGGCTCAGTAAAACCAGTTAAATAATTAAAATTGCTTGATGCTCTAAACGGATAATCTACATCACTATTACGGTATATATTATCGCCACTTCCAACTAATACCAATGAATTATCAGGCAAATTATCCGCTAAATTTTGCCAACGCTGTTGATATATATCATTATATTGTGGTTTTAGATTTATGAAATTATGCATTTTTATTATTTTAGTTTGGTTTTATGTATATATAATAGTATATAGTAATCAACTACACAGGCAATCCTATATATTTTGTTGTTTAAAAAAAATTATTTTAGGCTAAAGAAACTTAGCTAAATATAGTAAAATAAAGCCAAATGATATCCCTATAACAAATGCAATTATGATATTTAATTTATCATCTAGCTTTTGCTGTTGGTTAATTAGCTTAGCAATAGCATCTTGATTGTTTGTATTATGCACATTTTCATGCAAACTTTCGTGTAGCATACGTGGTATTTGTGGTAATAATTTACCCCATAAAGGAGCTTCTTTCCTTAATGTTTTGACAAAGCTACGCATGCCAATTTGTTCGCTCACCCAACGTTGTAAAATTGGTTTTGCTGTTTTCCATAAGTCTAAATCTGGATTTAATTCTCTACCTAAGCTTTCAACATTAAGTAATGTTTTTTGTAATAAGATAAGTTGAGGTTGTATATTTAGCTCAAATTTTTTAGCAGTTTGAAATAAACGCATTAAAACTAAACCAAGTGATATATCTTTTAGTGGCTTATCAAAATAAGGCTCACAGCATGAGCGGATTGCACTTTCAAGTGCTTCAATATTAACATTTTTAGGTACCCAACCGCTTTCAACATGAAGTAAAGCTACTCTGTGGTAATCTCTTTCAAAAAATGCTAAAAAATTATGGGCAAGATAGTGTTTATCAAAAGCAGATAAAGTACCCATGATACCAAAATCTAAGCTGATATAATTTGCAAAACGCTTTTCTCCGTAAATTTCTTTATCCACATTCACTAATATATTACCTGGGTGCATATCAGCATGAAAAAATCCATCTCTAAATACTTGCGAGAAGAAAATTTCTACTCCATTACTTGCTAGTTTTTTGAGGTCAACGCCTTTTGCTTCTAATTCATTAGTTTTAGAAATTTGTACGCCTTCCATCCACTCCATGGTAAGTACATTTTGTGAACACCAATCAAAGTATATTTCTGGCACTAAAATCAAATCTTCAGTTTGAGCATGTTTACGCATATTGCGTGCAAGCTGGCTACCATTTGATGATTCAATCATTAAATCTAATTCATTGTGTAGATATGTATCAAATTCGCTAATTATTTCTTGAGGTTTTAAGCGTTTAATATCAGGAAATATTTTTTGTAGCCAACGTGCTAAAACTCTCATTAAAGCTAAATCATTTTCAATGATAGGCTTCATATTTGGTCTTAAAACTTTTACTGCTACTTTTTTACGTAGTAATTCTTGTGAATTTTCGTCTTTAAATTCTATGGTTGCAATATGCACTTGTGCCATTGATGCACTTGCAATTGGGTTTGGATTAAATGTTAGAAATGATTCATTAATTGGTTTACCTAATGATTTTTCTACTATTTTTACAGCTAAATCAGAAGAAAATGGAGGTACTTGGTCTTGCAACCTGCTTAGTGCTTTCGCAATATCAAGTGGTATCATGTCCGCTCTTGTAGAAAGCATTTGCCCAAATTTTATAAAAATAGGTCCTAGATTTTCAAATGCTAAACATATGCTTTGCCCACGGGTATATGATGTTGGTTTTTGATATTTATTCATCAATTTTGCTAGCCATATCCATGGTTTTTTATTGATATTATCGATGAATAAATTAAACAATCTAAATTGCCATATGGTAGCAATAATTTTACATATTCTTTGTACTTTAGCTAGCATATTTTTATAGTATATAATTATAAAGCAGAGAAAATTATACACTATAGATTTATATTTTAAAACTTAATTTTTAGGCTTAATCTAAACTAAAAATCAATATTCATGCCTAATTTTATGCTACGTTTTCCGTAAGGTGCTACATTTCTTAAAAAATCGCTAGCAGGTCGAATATCTTGATTAAGTAAATTATCTCCTCGCATAAATAAAGTTACATACCCATATTTAGTTGAAAAAGCTTTTTGTATATGTAAACTTAAATCAGTATAGCTTGGGCTAGGAATATCATTACTTGGGATTTTATTTTGTTTAGCATTATAAGTTGCTTTTATTTTTGCTAGCCATTTATCGTATTCATATGCTAATCCTAAACCTAGTCTTAGTGGGCTGATTCTTGGTAATGCTTGATTATTATCAGTATTGTAAGCTCTTGTATAATCTGACTGCCATAGTAGGGATAGTTTATTATTCATGCTAGCACTACTAGAATTACTACTTAGTGGTACTTTTCCTTCAATTTCAAAACCATAAAACTGAGCAGGAACAGCACTGTACTTATATTCGTCTAATCCATTACTATTGGCATTACCTTCGTTATCAACTTTTATACCTGTATTTTGTAGTGATATATAGTTTTTAAATTTATTTGCATATATATTTGCCTTAACTTCGTATCCTTGTTTTTTGTACTTGAACCCTAGGTCTATACCTTTGCTTTTCTCTTTATTTAATGATATATCGCCTAATTCATATGCATTTGTTGCAACATGTACGCCATTTGCAAATAACTCATAAAATGTTGGAGCTCTTTGGGCATAGTTTAACGTCAATGTTGTACTTAAATTAGGGGTGATTTCATGAAAAATAGATGCATTTGTACTGTAAGTATTAAAACTTTTATTTGCATCAGTAAAATGTGGATTATCTTCAGCACTTGCTTTTATGCTATTATTTTGAATTCTTGCACCAAATTGTAAATATGAATTTTCATAATTCATAAATTTAAGTGGCATTTTTTCAATTGCATAAAATGCAAAATTTTGGCTGTTTATTGTTGGTATGAAAGCCTCTTCGCCTAAAGCACTAAATTTACTATGTTGATATTGTGTTCCCAAAATACCTGATAATTCATACTTACCAGAACTTCCTAAATTAATAGAATTATGTTTAACTTGTAAAGATGCTTCTTGTGCTTTATTTTTAAAAATTGTACCAACTTCACCACTTTCTATTTCTTTATGTTCGTAATCACTAAAATTTGATTTAAAGTTTATGCTTTCAATGCTATTTGTTTGAATTTTTTGCTCTGTTTCAAATGCTAATTTTGTTTGTTTTAGTTTTATTCTTACTGTATCTTCAACAGGCGAGCCGTAGTTTTGTGTATACGAATCAATACTAGCTCCTGTAAATCCATTATTATTTATATAACTTAATCCAACAGCACCACCACTAGTTTGGCTATCTGTATTTACAAGTTTATCCTTTTTTTCATCTGTTATAGGTAATATTTGCTGATTACGTAATTCCTCACTTCTAACAAACCCTTTAATTTTAATATCACTAGTTTTTGTATAAAATGCATCTGCATTAATTACAAAATTTTCACTTAAGCCTGCTTTTAACTTTATTGCTGTAGAACGCTCATTGTTTGCACCACCAATACTAGTATTTAAACTGGTGTGAATAATACCATCACTATCAACATTTTGCTTACTAATTCTATTATCTATAACATTTACAACACCACCTAAAGCATTTCCGCCATAAAGTAGTGCATTAGTACCTTTGATAATTTCGATTTTATCAATTGCAACAGGATTAATTGGTGTAGCATGGTCATAAGATACGTTTGATGCATCAAATAAACCATTACCATTTTGCATAATTTTTATGCGATCGCCTTCTAACCCTCGTATGCTTGGTCGGTTAGCAACAGCACCAAATCCCGTAGTTGAAACACCTACTGTATTTTGTAAAATCTGCCCTAAACCTGTTCCGCTTTGCTCACGCAGTTTTTGTTTATTCATTACACTACTAGAGCTGTTGCTAGCAGTTGATAAACCTAAGGGATTAGCAGTTACTACTACTGTTTCTAATTTCTGAATATTTTGAGTTTGTTCATCTAAATTTGATGTTTTATCAACTTCAGCAGCGTAAGAATTAATAACTGTTGTAACAGCTATCAGAATGATGGAATATTTAAACATGGATATATAACTACAATTTTGATACTGTAATTATATATATGTTTTGTTATTTAATCCACATAGATATAGGCTTATTTGCATATTTATGCATTATCTATACATATATATAAAGTAACGATTATATGCAATAAGATATTATAGTTTCAGTGTATTATTTTTTATTTTTAGTTTGTAATGATTTTATCAAACCATCAATTCCACCTTTGGTAATTTGCTCATTAAAATCAGCTTTATAGCTAGCTACTAAACCAATACCAAGCACGTTAATATCGTATATTTTCCATTCGCCACCAACTTTGTGTAAACGATAATCTAAAGATTTAGTATCGCCTTGGTCAATAATTGTGCTTTTTACTACAGCTTTAGTATCTTCTGGTAATACACGTAATGGTTTATAGTTAATTTGTTGGTCATTAACTTTACTTAATGCACCTGCATAAGTTGCGATTAATAACTGTTTAAATTCTTTCATTATACTAGCTTTTTGCTCTACACTAGCCTTTTCCCAATTTTGTCCCATTACCATTTTTGTGGTTGTTTCTAGGTCTGCAAATGGCATAACTTTGCTGTCAATTAGTTCAGCAATTTTTTTAATTTGCCCTTGTCCTTGGTTTAATTTTTGTTGCTTAATTGTACTAACAACACTTTCAACAATGCCTTTAATTAAAGTATCTGGAGCTGATGCATTAATAGCAGTAGTTGTTGCCACTGCAGGATTTGTAGCATTTGTAGTTGCTGTAGTAGCAGTGTTTGCAAACACGCTGTTACTTAATAAAATAACTGATGACAACGCAGCACCAAATAATAAAGATTTTTTCATGTGTGTCCTTACTCTTTCCATTTAAAAGAAAATTGTATTATAATCTATGCCTAATTTAGTATAAAGCAATTTATTCATTTGAATTACTATAGCCATAGCTAAAATTGAGCTTTACTATAAATTATTATGCATATTTTTATTAATTAGATAATGATGATTATGTAAAGTTCATATTGATTTGCAATAGCATATGCAGGGTATACTAATCTATTTTTATCAAACTTGCCGTAAAACCTCGTCCTTCAGGGCGGGGATATAAGGCAACACGAAAAACACGAATAAAAAGCATGGTTTTTAGAGTATTTTGAGTGAAAAAACAAATTAGCTAGTC
>JBJOQB010000197.1:0-4426 GCA_046050125.1 Pseudomonadota bacterium | reverse complement strand
TTTCTCCATTCTTTCTCTTAGAGTATCCATATCTTACACTTTTATCATCTCCACATCTTTTACATATTATCTTCATCTTAATAAAACATTTATTATATCATAAACTTATGTGGGCAATCCCGTGAAAAGCCAAATATTGACACCGCTAAAAAATTCATTGAAAGTGGCGAATATTACTGGAATGGCGGAATTTTTGCGTTTAAAGTATCAACTTTATTAAAAGGTATACAAGAACATAGTTTAAGCTTATATCAGCACACATTGCAAAGTTATGAACATAAAATCAGCACTGATATTAAAAACACTGTAAAACTAGAAGAAGAGCATTTCAAAGATATAGAAGATATATCAATTGATTATGCATTAATGGAAAAATCTAAGAATATTGCAGTAGTGCCTGCCGATATAAACTGGCTTGATGTTGGTTCTTGGACTGCTTTAGGCTCATTATCACAGCAAGATGAAAATGGAAATGCAAGCGAAGGCGAATGTATTTTAATCGATGTAAATAATAGCTATATTAAAAGTCATGATAGGCTTGTAGCCATGGTTGGTGTGGATAATATCGTAGTAGTAGATACTCCAGATGCTTTACTGATTGCAAATAAAGATAATGCTCAAGATGTTAAAAAAATTGTAGAGCAATTAAAAATTGAAAAGAATGATATCTACAAAATTCATAAAACTGTTAATCGTCCATGGGGAACATATACAGTATTGGAAGAAGGGCAGAATTTTAAAATTAAGCGTATCGTCGTAAAACCAAAACAAAGTTTATCTTTGCAAATGCATCATCATCGTAGTGAACATTGGGTAGTAGTGAGTGGCGTTGCTAAAGTTACAAATGGCGAAAGAGAAATATTTTTAGATACAAATGAATCTACATTTATTCCAGCAGGGCATAAGCACAGATTAGAAAACCCAGGTGTATTAGATTTAGTAATGATAGAAGTACAAAGCGGGCAGTATTTGGGTGAAGATGATATCGTAAGATTTTCAGATAATTACGGAAGAGTTTAATGCAGGTCATCAAAGCCTTATTGGCACACAGAGGTTTTATTTTTGCTAGTGTAAAACGTGAATTCGAGCTAAAGTACCGTAATTCTTTGCTTGGTGCAGCGTGGACAATTATTAATCCACTAGCAATGATATTAGTTTATACGGTTATATTTTCCCAAGTTATGCAAGCTAAATTAGCAGGTGTTGATAAAGGCTTTGCTTATAGCATATTTTTATGTGCTGGTAGTTTAACTTGGGGATTATTTGCAGAAATACTAACACGTAGCCAAAATCTTTTTATCGATAATGCAAATATCATCAAAAAAATTAACTTTCCTAAGCTGTGCTTACCCATAATTACATTAATAAATGCTTGCGTAAATTTCATAATTGTATTTGGCTTATTTACTTTATTTTTGGCTATTACAGGTAATTTTGTCGGATTTTCTTATTTATATATATTCCCATTACTAGCTATATTAATTATGTTTGCTTTGGGGCTTGGCATGATATTAGGTGTGCTTAATGTCTTTTTTAGAGATGTTGGGCAATTTTTTGCGATTTTATTACAATTTTGGTTTTGGTTTACGCCTATTGTTTACCCAATTAGTGCCTTACCAAAATGGGCAGGTAATATTTTGCAATATAACCCTATGCTTAAACTTATGCAAGGTTTTCAAAATATATTAGTATATGGCGATTTACAAAGAAATTTACACCTTACAGAACTTATTCCTGTAACAATTTTAGCACTGGTTTTATGTATTATTGGTTATCAATTATTTCGTAAATGTGCAACTGATATGGTAGATGAATTATAATGGGAAAAATACAAGTATCGGATATTGGCAAAGCATATAAACAATATAAAAACAGATGGCTAAGATTATGTGAATGGCTATTCCCTTTCATTGGTGCTAAGCATAGCAAAAAATGGATATTACAAAATATTGATTTTACTGTAAATGCTGGCGAAGCTGTGGGCATAGTAGGCATGAATGGTGCGGGGAAAAGTACATTATTAAAAATAATTACAGGTACAACTACACCGACTACAGGTAGTGTTACGATGCATGGTAGAGTTGCGGCTTTGCTTGAGTTAGGCATGGGCTTTCACCCTGATTTTAGCGGTAGACAAAATGCTTACATGGCTGGTCAACTACTTGGCTACTCTCATGATGAAATTCATAATGCAATGCAAAGTATAGAAGAATTTGCTGAAATTGGAGAATATATTGATTCTCCTGTAAGGGTTTACTCAAGTGGCATGCAAGTGCGATTGGCTTTTAGTGTGGCAACTGCTTACAGACCAGATATATTAATAGTAGATGAAGCTTTGTCAGTAGGGGATACCTACTTTCAGCATAAAAGCTTTGAAAGAATTAAACAATTCCAAAAGCAAGGCACAACTTTGTTATTTGTATCACATGATAAAGGTGCAATACAAGCAATTTGTGATAGGGCAGTTTTACTAAATAATGGTAGCATTGCAATGCAAGGGCAACCAGAGGCTGTAATGGATTACTACAATGCAATGCTGGCAGATAAACAAAATCAAAGTGTTACACAAACTACAACTGAAGATGGCAGAACTCAAACTATATCTGGTACAGGCGAAGCAAGAGTTGAAGAGATAAAATTACTTGATGAAAATGGAAATAGCATTGAAGTAGTTGATGTGGGGCAAATGATTACCTTGAGTGTAGATATTAAATCTAAAAATAATTTAAAAAATATAGTATTTGGGTATTTAATTAAGGATAGGCTAGGTCAAGATGTTTTTGGTACAAATACACATCATCTAAATAAGATAATACCTAGTATGAATGATGGAGATACAATTAACTTACAGATAGCATTTAATGCTAATTTAGGTGCTGGAACCTACTCAGTAACAGTTGCTGTTCATACAGATGAAAATCATATGTCAAATAGTTATGTATGGATTGACCTTGCCCTAATATTTTCAGTTATAAATATTAATAAGCCAAAATTTGTTGGTTGCAATTATTTATCATCAAATATTTTTATAGAAAGTAAATAATATGGATAATTTTTACAAGGCATTTGAAGATAAATTTCGAGGTTCTCGAGAACTAATTAAAAGTCGTTTAGATTTTTATTTACCATTTGTTGATGCATTAGAACACAATAGTAATATGTTGCATGCCTTAGATTTAGGTTGTGGACGTGGAGAATGGATTGAATTGATTTCAAAATTCAATATAAGAGCTGTTGGGGTTGATTTAGATGAAGGTATGCTTAAATTTTGCAGAAGTATAAATTTAAATGTGATATATAGTGATGCTATCGAATATTTGAAACAATGTAAAGATGAAAGCTATGACATAATTTCTGGTTTTCATATTGCAGAGCATATTCCTTTTGATAATTTAAGACTATTAGTATTAGAAGCAAAAAGAATATTAAAAAAAGGTGGAATTTTAATATTAGAAACTCCAAATCCTGAAAATATTAGTGTTGCTACCAACAGTTTTTATTTAGACCCCACTCATAACAGACCATTACCACCAGATTTATTAGCATTTTTACCAGAATATTATGGCTTTAATAGTTCAAATATTATGCGTTTAAATAATTTCAGCGATTTAAGTGATAATATTAATATTAAAGATGTAATTTATGGTGCAAGCCCTGATTATTCAATCATAGCTCAAAAACATGGCAATGAGGAAAGAATTATACGCTTTCAATCTTTATTAAATAAAGAATATGGAGTAAGCCTTAATAAAATTACAAATGACTATGATATTAATATGAATAAAAAATTTGAGTTATTTAATAGTGATATTATTAATATAATTAAACAAAATGTAGAATATAAAAATACTCTTATTCAAAAAGAAAAAGAAATAAAAATATTAAATACTAAATTAAGTGATGCAAATGAATCTGTTCAGCAGAAAAATAATGAATTAATTTCCTTGTTAAACAGCAAATCTTGGAGGATTACTAAGCCATTAAGATTGACATCATCAAGATTAAAACCCTTAATTAAAAATACTGCAAGACCTGTACTAAAATTTAGCATGAATTTTATACAAAAAAATCCTAAGCTAAAACAGTATCTTAATAAGTGTTTGCGTTTATTTCCAAAGTTGGAAAATAGAATAAAATTATTTACTAGTTTTTATAGTAAAGATATAAGCTATTCTATACATAAAACTAATAATCAAGATAATATTATAGATATTCATGATTTATCTCCATATGCTGATGAAATTTATAACAAAATAAAATTATCTATTAAAAATCAAAAAAAAGGTAAATAATTTATGCGTATAGTGATTGATATGCAAGGTGCTCAAACAGAAAACAAATTTAGGGGAATTGGCAAATATATTATGTCTTTGATTAAAGAGTTTTTATTAATTAATCAAAAAGATGAGATTATACTTGTATTAAA
>JBJOQB010000196.1:0-13778 GCA_046050125.1 Pseudomonadota bacterium | reverse complement strand
AACTCTAAACGTTATCATTCTTATCTTAATTATCGTACACCTAATAATTTTGAATTATTTGGATTATAATACTAACTTATTTTAAGAGATTATCATTGTCTACTTTTTTGAGTTAGTCCATTCCTCTTATCTTTACATTCTTCCTTATCTCTTCACTTTTACATAATTTACAGTTTAACATTTATTTTTTTCCTATGATTTTTCTTTATTATAATACATGCCCTACTTAAATAACACTCTCTTAAATGCAACACAAGCAAAATTTTAATTATTTTTTACATTTAATTAATAATAATTTGTTATGATTTTAGGATACCTGCATTTGTGATAGCTCCAGTAAATATACTAATCATATATTGATAATAAGTTGTGTTATAATGGCTGTATTATTAATTTGCAATTATAATACGGAATAAAAAATGGAACATAATCAAAATATTAAAAGCACAGAAATAAATCAAATCCAAGATAATAATATATTAAATATTTCCACATATAAATTTGTAGAATTATCACAAGAATTTTTATCAGAACTAAAACAAACTATTCATGCAAAATGTGAAGAATTAAGCTTAAAAGGCACTGTTATTTTAGCCACTGAAGGTATTAATATATTTTTGGCTGGCTCAACTCAAAGCATTCATGATTTTTTTACTTGGTTTAATCAATTTAACCAATTTTCAGATGTGCAACCAAAAGAAAGTATGTCAAGCCAAGTTCCATTTCGTCGTTTGATTGTAAAAATTAAACCAGAAATTATTACCATGCGTATGCCTGTAATTCGCCCACAAGAAGAAAGAGCTCCTGCAGTTGAGCCTAAAACTTTAGCAAGATGGTTAAGACAAGGGCATGATGACAATAACCGACCTGTGGTAATGCTTGATACAAGAAATGATTTTGAAGTTCAAGTTGGTACATTTGATAATGCGATTAATTATCATATTACAAAATTTACTGAGTTTACTGATGCCGTTGCACAAAATAAAAAAGATTTAGAAGATAAAACTGTAGTATCATTTTGCACAGGTGGTATTAGATGTGAAAAAGCAGCTATCTATATGCAAAATATTGGCTTAGATAATGTTTATCAATTAGAAGGTGGAATTTTAAAATATTTTGAAGAAGCAGGTGGAGAACATTATACAGGTGAATGCTTTGTATTTGATTATCGCACAGCATTAAATCCAAAATTAGAAGTTACAGGACAATTACAATGTTATGGTTGTAGAGCTGTTGTAACCGTTGAAGACCAACAATCTTCATTATATCAACCACCACTAAAATGCCCACATTGTGCAGTAGATAGAGATAAAATTTCGTTAGCTAAGGAAGAACGTGTTAAAGCTAAAATCTCTAGAAAAATGCAAGCAAGAGAAGAATATAAAAAACAACAAAAATCTTTACATGCAAATAAATAGGTCTCTAGACTAATTATAAAAAGTACATAAAAAAAGCCACTATAAATAATAATGTGGCTTTTATGTTCTAATGCACAATATAATTAAATCTATCTACAAAACAGTTTCTTGCTTAAATCCACTATGTGTTAAATGCTTTTTCAATTTAGCAATTGCTTCTTGTTGAATTTGCCTTACTCTCTCACGAGTTAAACCCATTTCATAAGCTAATTCTTCCAAAGTAGCAACAGGGGCATTACGTAGTCCAAATCTACGCTCAATTACAAAGCAGTGCTTGCCTACCAGTTTATTTAACCAATCATCAATAATTTTTGATAATTCTTTAGCTTGGAATTTCTCATCTGGTGTCATTGACACCTCATCACGCACAAAATCTAGTAATGAGCAACCTGGGTCTGCTTCCATTGGAATATCTAATGATGCGATATGCTCATTTAAGCCTAAAATCTCGCTTACCTCTTCAGTTTTTTTATTAAGTAGATTAGCAATTTCTTCAATCGTTGGTTCTCTACCTTCTAATTCAGTAGTTTTTTGTAAGAAATTACGTGCTTTAATTACTTGATTTAATTCTCGGAAAATATGAACTGGTAGCCTTACTGTACGGCTTAAATTCATGATAGCACGTTCTATGCTTTGTTTTATCCACCATGTTGCATATGTAGAAAATCTAAAACCACGTTCTGGCTCAAATTTTTCTATGGCATGCATTAAGCCTAAATTGCCTTCTTCTATAAGGTCAAGCAATGGTAAACCACGATTTAAATATGTTTTTGCAATACTAACAACTAGGCGTAGATTATGCTCTATCATTACTTGCCTAGCTTTTTGGTCGCCACTTTTTGCTTTAGTTGCTATTTCAAATTCTTCTTTTGCGGTTAGAAGAATTTTTGCACCAATTTTATTGAGGTAAAGCTGAACTGTGTTTGTAGATAATTCTGACTGTAATGCAGAATTGTAATCATCTTCTTGTTCAGATAATCCTTCATCGCCTATTTCATCGATATCTTCTTCATCAAAATCATCGTTGTTTTCAACTTTATTAGCTTTACTAGAAGCAATGCTATTTGATTTTGGTTCACTCCATTCCCAAGAATCTGTTTCTTTATCCATGATATCGCCCATTAAATTTGCGTCCATAAGGTGCCTCCCTAGCATCTAATATATTTCTATTAATTAACACAATATTATATTTATATTTATATTTATATTTATAATACTTAGTTTGTTATAGTGGGCTAATAGTTTCAATTATCTATATAATAATAAATATTAGACTTATTAGCTTTGTTTATACTTATATTGTAGTGCTAGGAATGCCTAAAAAAAGCCTTTTACTTTTGTTTAATATATGGTATAGGGTCTACAGGTTCACTTTTTTTGCGTACTTCAAAGTGTAGTTTAACCTGTTCTGATTGCGTATTGCCTAGTGATGCAATTGTTTGTCCCTGTTTTACCTTTTGTTGTTCTTTTACATTTATTTGTTGCAAATGTGCATACGCCGTTACAATTTCACTACTATGAGCGATTATTACCAAATTACCATATCCACGCATACTATTTGCATATATTACTGTCCCATCTCCTGCTGCATACACTGGGTCGCCAATTCTACCTGAAAAATCAATACCTTTACCATTAAACTTATTGAGTATAGTTGAGTTTCTTACAGGCCAGATTAAACTTACTTTTACAGGTGTATTTGTTGAATTTGTTGTATTTTGTGTATTACTAGGCTTATTAGTAGTGTCATTTACATGATTTGTTGTATTGTTGGAACTATTGCTATTTGAATTACTTGAGCCACTTGATTTATTATTACTCACACTTGTATTTGATGAAATTCTAACCAATTGATATGGCTGTAAATTATTTGGATTTTCTAGTGCATTCCATTCAATTAGCTCTTTTGGTGCTATATTATTTTCTCGAGCTATTTTATATAAAGTATCACCTGGCATTACTCTGTAGTAACCCGCAGGTGCTGGCTCGTTACTGTAAACTGCTGGAGGCGGTGAAACTGAGTTAGTTTGTATATCATTACCATTTAAGTTGCCATTATTCCCGTTACTTCCATTTCCATACATAGGCTTAGGATTAAGCGGAGCATTTTGGTTATATGTTGTATTTGCTGATGGCAATGGAGGTGGTGTGTTAGGAAAGTTATTTGGCTTTACATTAGGGTTTCTAGATGGAGTTCTACCATTTACAGGTGCGTAATTTGGACCCGCACAACCAATTAATCCTATAGTTAAAATAGTAAGGGTTGCTATTGAGGTTATTTTAGTAAAAATTTTGTCTATCATTATTATTCCTTTTGCCAAACTCTTTCTTTATAGCTAAATTCCTGAATTTAACCATATAATTAATATTAATTTAGGCTAGAACTAAGTATTAGACTTTATTTAGCCTTTATTTCACACATAATAACATATCTTTTTATTGCTTGTGTAGATTATTCAGATGGTATGCAGTCATTTACCCAATTTTGCCCCAAAACATCATAGTTAGTTAAATCAAGTTGCAGTGGCGTTACTGATGTGTAGTTGTTATTTGTTGCATGAAAATCAGTGTTTTCACTTGTATCTTTTGGAGTTCCCGCTGCACCTATCCAGTAAATATCTTCGCCCCTTGGATTTTTTGCTTTAATTACATTTTGTGAAATATGCCTTTTACCTAGTTTAGTAAGCTTAAATCCTTGATGCTCTTCATATTTTATACTTGGTATATTCACATTCCATAACACAGGCTGATTTGGTAGATTATTAGCAGTATGTTGGACAAATTGCCTTGCTATCAATGATGCATCTTCAATATTATGCCAACCTCTATCGGTTTGCGAGAATGCTATGCTTGGTAAACCAAAGAAGTAGCCTTCAACAGCAGCAGCTACTGTACCTGAGTAAATTACATCTTCTGCCATGTTTTGCCCTTGGTTAATACCAGAAACGACCATATCAGGAACATAACCAAGATAACCAGTTAAAGCAATATGTACACAATCAGTTGGAGTTCCATCTACTATATAAAACCCATTTTCAGCTTTATTTATAGTTAATGGACGTTGTAATGTTAGCGAATTAGATGTACCGCTTTGGTTATGTGTTGGAGCAAAAACTGTAACTTCTGCTATTTCTGATAAGGATTTATATAATTCTATTAATCCTTTTGCCATGTAACCGTCATCATTAGATAATAAAATTCGCATTTATACTCCGATACCCCATAAAATTATTTGTTTCAATATTTACAAACTAAGTGCCACGTTCTACAATAATAAACTATTTTTATCTATTTGCATACATATATGTTATTGCTTTTATCTCAATGGCTACAGGAATATATCGGAAGTTTTAGAATAGTTAATTATTTAACTTTTCGTGCTTTAATGGCAAATTTAACTGCTATATTTATTGGTTTAATATTAGGACCAATAGTAATTCGCAAACTGCAACAACTCAAAGTTGGGCAAGCAGTTCGAGACGATGGACCGCAAACACACTTAGTAAAAAGCGGTACGCCAACTATGGGTGGTATTTTAATTTTACTATCGATTACTGTATCTACATTGTTATGGGCTGATTGGACAAATCGCTTTATTTGGGTAGTTTTGGCAGTAATGCTTGGATTTGGTGCTGTGGGCTGGGTTGATGATTATCGCAAGGTTGTATATAAAGACCCTCAAGGCATGCGTGCAAAAGAAAAATACTTTTGGCAAACTTGCATTGGTGCAGGTGCTGCATTTTACTTGGCGTTTACAGTGGCACAAAACACAAATATGCAAGTACTAAAATTCTTTTTAGATTGGATTTCACACCCATTCAGCGTTGCTGTTCCTGACAATATTCATTTAACTGTGCCTTTTGTTAAAGAATTTTCTTATCCGCTTGGGATATTTGGTTTTATGGTATTAACTTACTTTGTAATTGTTGGTACAAGTAATGCCGTAAATTTAACTGATGGTTTAGATGGTTTGGTAATCATGCCTGTTGTTTTAGTTGGAAGTGCTTTAGGCATTTTTGCCTATGTAATGGGTAATGCTTTATTCGCAAAATATTTAATATTTCCTCATATTGCTGGAGCTGGCGAATTACTGATTATATGCTCTTCAATTGCTGGGGCTGGGCTGGCATTTTTATGGTTTAATACTTACCCTGCTCAAGTTTTCATGGGCGATGTTGGTGCTTTAGCTTTAGGTGGTGCCTTAGGTACAATTGCAGTAATTGTAAGACAAGAAATTGTGTTGTTTATCATGGGCGGTGTGTTTGTAGTTGAAACATTATCTGTAATGCTTCAGGTTGGTTACTTTAAATATACCAAAAAACGCTATGGACAAGGTAAACGCTTGTTAAAAATGGCACCATTACATCATCATTTCGAGTTGTCAGGCTGGAAAGAAACTCAAGTTGTAGTTAGATTTTGGATTGTAACATTAGTATTGGTTTTAATTGGGTTATCTACTTTGAAGATTAGGTAAAAATAATAAAGGAAATAATTTAGATGTGCTTATCGGAAATTATGAGTTTTTTAAATAATATATGGGGAGAGATGCCAAAATTGACACCAATTATGCAGTTAATAGCTACTGCATATATAGGTTATCAACAATGGCAAACAAATAAGAAAAAAAATGAGATAGACTTATACGAAAAAAAATGGCGTATTTATGAAAAGACACATGAAATGTTAGCTATTTTTATAGATGGAAATCAAAAAAATCATACAACACGTCAAATTAGAACTACATTATGTTATTCAGAATGGATATTTCAAAAAGATATTATTAATTATATAAATGATATCCTAAGTAAGGGAGATGAATATATTAATCTAATGACAACACGTGCAATTAAAGATAAAAACTTAGAAAGGCAACCAGAAAACCATGCTTATATTACAGATAATGTAAAATTAGAAAGAGAAGAAGAATTAAGGTGTTGGCTTATACAACAATCTGATAAAGGTTGTAACGAAAAATTTAAAAAATATCTAAGCATGGATATTATTAAATGAAACTAAATGAATACTTCAAATCCTACTACCAATTAACTCGCTTAGACAAACCTGTTGGAATTTGGCTTTTACTCTTTCCAACATTAACAGCACTATACATTGCAAGTATAGAAGCAAACTCTAAAGTAAATTTATTAACATTAGTGATATTTATATTTGGTAGTGTTTGTATGCGAAGTGCAGGTTGTGCAATTAATGATTACTTTGATAGAGGATTTGATGGAGAAGTAGAACGTACTAAAAATCGCCCTTTAGTAAAGTATCCTCATTTAGCTAAACATGCTTTATACCTTGCATTAATACTAGGTATTGCAAGTGGATTGCCAGTTTTATTATTATTTAATACGAAAACTATTTACTTAGCCATAATTTCATTCGTAATTGCTGGAACATATCCATTATTTAAACGTTTTTTTAATTTACCACAAGCATATTTAGGCTTAGCTTTTTCCATGGGTATACCTATGGCTTACACTGCTCAAAATCTTGCTATATCTTTTACATGTTATTTATTATTAATAGCAAATGTATTATTAGTTTTTGCTTACGACACTGCATATGCAATGGTAGACAGACCATATGACCTTAATATTGGCATAAAAACCTCCGCTGTTTTTTTAGGAAAATATGCACAAGTAACCATATTAATTTTTAGTGTTATATATTGGCTCATTCATGCTTATTTATTCTATATTTTTACAAATTTTACCTTTGTGGCAATAAACTTAATTTTTGGCTTTGCTAAATTATTTTTTTATGATTATAAAAAACTCTATAGCACGCACACAAGCGATTACTTCAAAGTTTTTATTAGTAATCAGTATGTTGTAATGTTTAGTTTTTGTTTATGGCTGATTGTTTATTCTTTTTAAGAGTAATGAATATGGCATCTTAAAATGATATATAGTTAAACCATAATAATTTGGCATATTTGTTATCATAAAAATTGTTGTTCGTAAACTCACGACTTCGTTCCTAGCTGTACTATTTGTAATATCTTCGTCGTAATTTTAGCGTCTGCCTCTATGACAAAATATTCTAATTTAGCTATAATACAAACTAAATGAAAAATTATGACGATATAAGTATATATAAAATAAAAAAGCTCAATAGATAAGCCTGTAATTAATAAATACTCATCAAGTATAGGAAAAATATGTTATTACCTCCACATGTAAAATCAAAAATCCAAGAAATATACCAACAGCAATCACAACAAGGTAAACGTAGCTTTTATGTATATGACACATCTTATATGCATAATAAAATTCAACACTTAAAATCAATTATGCCTGCTAGCGTAAATATATTTTATGCATTAAAGGCTAATCCACATAAACATTTTTTAACTACAGCAAAAAATGCAGGGGTTAGAGGAGTAGAAATTGCCAGCCTTGGCGAAGGTATGAAGTGCTTTGAAGCAGGATTTAGTGCCAATGAATTAATTTTTACAGGGCCAGGTAAATCACCTGAAGAATTAGAATGGAGCGTAAAACATGGTTTACGTACAGTGCATATTGAATCACTAGCTGAGGCTTATCGACTCAATGAAATAGCAAAAAAATATGGCAAAGTACAAGATATTTTAATTCGCATAAATGCTGATTTTGATATTCATGATGCACAAGCAAATTTCTCTGGCGGTTCAAAAAAATTAGGTATAGATGAAGAAAAATTAATTGATTACTTACCAATTATCAATCAATTATCAAACTTGAAGTTCAAAGGTTTACATGTATACGCTGCCTCAGGCGTACTAAGCGTAGATGATTTACTTACAAATTGTAAATTAGTGTTTGGATTATCAAAGAAAATTGAATCTACTTTTGAAAATATTAAATGTGAAATAATTGATTTTGGCGGTGGATTTGGTATTGATTACTTACAAAAAGGTAAAAACTTCTCCCCAGATTTATATGCACAAGGTTTATATAAATTAATTGAAGAATATCAGTTCCAAGACCGTTCTTTTGTGCTTGAATTAGGCAGATACTTAACAGCTGATTCTGGCTGGTACTGCACAGAAATTTTAGATATAAAAGATAGTCGTGGTATAAAACAAGTTGTAACTGCGGGAGGAACAAATCACTTTAGAAGACCTGCCGCACTTTCAATTAACCACCCTGTGGAAATTATTGAATTAAATCAAGATAAAATTTTTGACCAACAAGAAAAAGTAAGCCAAGAACATGTTTTCATCGGCGGGCCTTTATGCAATACAGCAGATAAAGTAGCAAATAATTTATATATTGAAAATGCAAATATTGGAGATATAGCAGTGTTTTGCTTAGCGGGTGCTTATGGTTTATCAATGTCGCATACTGATTTTTTAAGTCATTATAAACCAGAAGAAATTATTATTTAAAAGCTAAAAGCCAAGTAAAATTAAACAAGTCAATAAAACAAAAATGATTAAAACTATAAGTTACAAAACGATTAATTCAGGCATATCTTTATGTATTATGGGTGCAGTACATGGTAATGAGAAATGCGGAACAATCGCAATTAATCGTATTATACAAGAGATTGAGAGCGAATATATTGAGTTAAGCAATGGAAGCTTACATTTAATGCCAATTGCTAACCCAAGAGCATATAATGAAGATGTAAGATTTATCCAAAGAAATTTAAATCGCTATTTATATAAAAAAGAAGTAAATAATGATTATGAAGATTATTTAGATGCAATATTATGTAATTTCATTGAAAAAGGCGATTTTTTACTTGATTTACATTCATATGCATCACAAACTAATTCAAAAGAAGAAGCGTTTATCTTTCTAAGTGGAAATGATAAAAAAGAGATAGATTATGCGAAAAATGTTGGCGTAAAAAACTTCATTTATGGCTGGCAACAAGCATTTAGCGATGCTGAAGATAAAGATGAAGAAGACGATAAAGAATCCCAAGGCACAACAGAATATGCACGATTACATGGTATCACTGCTATAACCTTAGAATGTGGACAACATCTATCAAAAACAGCACCAGATAATGCATATCAAGCAATTATCAAAAGTTTAATTTACTTAAATATGCTAACGCCAACTTGCCAAGCATATATTAATAATTCAAATAATAGCCCAAAGCTTAGTGAAGATGATTTATTATGTATACATATGCAAGATGTTTATTACAGAAATGATGGCGATAACTTGTATCAAGATTGGAAGCATTTTGAACCTGTAAATCAAGGTCAGATTTTAGCTTATAGAAAAAATGGGGATAATATCATCGCCAAACAAGATGGGTATATTCTCTTACCTAAATTAAATGCAAGTAATGGCGGAGAGTGGTTTTATTTTGGAGTTAGAAATTCTTTTGAAGATATTGAATAAAGCAATATTTATCTTTCACACCTGCATACATGTTAGTAAGCAGGTAGTATTTTAGCACTATTCATAAATAAATGCTTAACTATAAATAATCCCGCCGCCTAAACAAACCTCATCTTTATATAATACCAATGATTGCCCAGCTGTAACCGCCCATTGTGCTTGCTCAAAGCTAAAACTTAATTCTAAACTATTTAATTGATTATTAGTAATATTTTTTTTACTTTGTAATATACAAGAAGCATCTACTTGCCTGTAACGTGTTTTAGCGCTGCCATTCCATATTAAATCTGTATTATTGCCAATATTATTTAATATACTTGCCTGTGCAAAATCACTAGTAAAGCTCATATCCTGTGTAGTTACTATATTTTGTAATAACCACGGGTGGTCATGCCCTTGCACAACATACAACATATTATTTTCTACATCTTTTCTTGCTACAAACCATGGCTCTCCGCTACTATTTTGCAAACCGCCAATACCAATCCCTTTGCGTTGCCCAATCGTGTAGAACGCCAAACCTATATGTTCGCCAATTACTTTGCCTGTATCCGTTAATATTTTACCGTGTTTATTTGCAACATATTTGTTTAAAAACTCACGAAAAGGACGCTCGCCAATAAAACATATGCCTGTAGAATCTTTTTTAGTAGCATTATGTAAATTTAAATTTTTTGCAATTTCTCGCACTTGTGTTTTAGGTATATCGCCCAAAGGAAATAAGCTTTTTTGTAATTGATGTTGTTGCAAACGATATAAAAAATAACTTTGGTCTTTCGTATTGTCAACTGCTTTTTTTAGGTTCACAATATTATTTTTTTCATCAGCTTCTAACTTTGCATAATGCCCTGTAGCAATGTAATCAGCACCTAAATTCATTGCATATTCTAAAAATGCCTTAAATTTAATCTCTGAATTACAAAATATATCAGGATTTGGCGTACGCCCTGCTTCGTATTCACTTAAAAAATGACTAAATACATTTTGTTTATAATTAGAAGAAAAATTCACAGCATCAATATCAATGCCAATTTTATCAGCTACACTGGCTGCATCTAACCAGTCTTGACGAGAAGAACAGTACTCACTGTCATCATCATCTTCCCAATTCTTCATAAAAACGCCGTGCACAGTATGCCCTTGCTGTTTTAATAACCAAGCAGCTACTGAAGAATCAACTCCGCCAGACATTCCAATTACAACATAAGCCATATTTTTTTTCTATTCTTAATAAATAATACTATATAAAAAAAGCGGAGATTTACCCCGCTTTATCAAACTTCAACTATATAATTAACTTAATATAAATTAACTATATTGCATAACTTTGCACCCTAGTAACAAATTCTTTTAAAGATGGCATATTGCTATTTTCAGCTTTTTTACACCATTCTTGTAGATTTTGTAGTAATTGCTCTGATGTATCATGAGATTTTTCCCATAATTTTAGCAATTCTAAACGCATCTCATATAAAACCTGTATACTCTTACTGTTATTAAATATTTCACTTAAAGCTTTTTGTTCATCTGTTGTAAGCTGTGAATTATCTTTCAATAATAAACCTTTAACATCTTGAATTTTACTTACTTGGGCTTTTAATTTATCTGATTCTTGATTATATGCAGACATTAAAATACGCTTATACTTATCCATTGCATCATATCTGTGATGAATTAATGCTTGTAAAGTTGATTGTGTACAATCTTTAATTGCATTTTTGTTAAGCTTAACTGTTGGTGCAATTTTTTTCACTTTAGCCAAACCACAAATTTCTAAAATTCTAATGTACATCCAACCAATATCAAATTCATACCATTTATTTGATAAACGTGCTGAAGTTGGGTATGTGTGATGATTATTATGTAATTCTTCACCACCAATGATAATACCCCAAGGAACTAAGTTAGTCGAAGCATCAGCAGCATCAAAATTTCTGTAGCCAATAAAATGACCTAAACCATTAATAACACCTGCAGCCCAAATTGGAATCCATGCCATCTGTAATGCCCAAATGGTTAAACCAAAAACACCAAATAAAGATACATTTAGAATTAATGCTAAACCAACACCTTGCCAAGAAAATCTTGTATATAGATTTCTTTCAATCCAATCATCTGGCGTACCATGACCATATTTTTCAATGGTTTCCATATTTTTAGATTCTGTACGATATAATTCTGCACCTTCTAGCAATACTTTTTTAATGCCTCTAGTTTGAGGGCTATGCGGGTCATCTGGAGTTTCACATTTTGCATGATGTTTTCTATGAACAGCAACCCATTCTTTGGTTACCATACCAGTTGTAAGCCAAAGCCAAAATCTAAAAAAATGACTTGGTATAGCATGTAAATCAAGTGAGCGATGTGCTTGTGAGCGATGTAAAAAAATCGTAACAGCTGCAATAGTAATATGAGTAAATACTAGTGCTACAATTACCATTTTACCTACGCTTAAATGTAATATACCACCCTCTAAAAAACTAATGAGGCTAGATAGAATATCCATTTGTAATACCTTATAAGGTGCCTAAACCTATATTCTATCCTAAAAAAGCAATAAAATAAAGCTTATAAAATTTCTATAAATATTCTGTAAACATGAGCATAAAGTATGTTACTACCTTATTTATCAATGTATACAGTAAATATAGCCATCTTAATATTATATAAATATATATTAAAATATTTTAATATATATTTATAAATAAAATAAATTATTATGGGGCGATTGCAATATGATTTAATCCCATCATTTCAGGGAAATTACACATGATATTTAAGCATTGTACACCTTGACCAGCAGCACCTTTTACCAAATTATCCTCAACAACTAATATAATTAGTAAATCATCTTGTTTATGCACTGCTATTTGTACTTTATTACTAGCTTTTACATGCCTTGTTTCTGGGTGGCTACCTTCAGGTAAAACATCTACAAATGGTTCTGCAATATAGAAATTTTCGTATAACTTTTGAAAATTAGCCTCTAATGCTTCTGGTAAAATGCGTGCATATATCGTTGAATGTATGCCACGAATCATTGGCACTAAATGCGGGATAAAATGAATGTTAATATCATCATGTTTAGCAATTGCTTTTAAGCCTTGTGCTATTTCTGGTTGATGTCTATGCCCATTTGCAACTGCATAAGCTTTAAAGCTATCCGCTGCTTCTGCCATTAAACTTCCAATTTCAGCCTTGCGACCAGCACCTGACACACCTGATTTGCAATCTGCAATTAAAGTCTTGCCATCAATTAAACCTGCCCTAAGTACAGGAGCTAAACCTAATTGCACTGATGTTGGGTAACACCCTGGTAAACCAATAACTTGTGCTTCTCTAATTGCATCACGATTAATTTCTGGTAAACCATATACTGCTTTTTCAAGAATATGTGGGCAAATATGCTCCATTTTGTACCACTTTTCAAAAATTTTAGTGTCTTTTATTCTAAAATCAGCAGCTAAATCTATAATTCTAATATCTTTTTTGATGAGGCTTTCAGCTTGTTGCATAGCAACCCCATGAGGAGTAGCAAAAAACACAATATCACATTCATCAAATGAATTATCTTGCGGAGCTGTAAATTCTATATCAAGTATTCCACGTAAATTTGGAAACATTTTATTAACGTTTATACCAGCCTCACTACGTGAAGTAATAACTTTAATTTCTACTTGTGGGTGAGCTGCTAGTAAGCGTAGTAACTCTGAACCTGTGTAACCAGTTCCACCAACAATACCAACGTTAATTTTTGGTTTATAATTATACATTTTTATCCCTCAACCTAATGCAGAAATTATATTTATTAATAAGGATTTATATATAACATATTTAATAAAATATAATAAATTAGCTATATGTTATAAGTATAGGAAATATAAAAACGGTTATAAATTAATCATAGATAAACAAAATAGAATAAATAGACTAAAATATATAGTTATTAAAATTACCTATACGCTTTTGATGAAATGAATTATAGCATAAGTTAAATTAAATAAAACTAAAT
>JBJOQB010000195.1:0-3520 GCA_046050125.1 Pseudomonadota bacterium | reverse complement strand
TATTAGTCTATCTTTTAGCTTTATTTTGCCTTAAAATATAAGCGATTGAGAGTTTATATTCTAATAAAACTACAATTATCATAAATATTATTTATATATAACTAAAAATAAAAAAATAGGTTACACATGGCTAGCTTAACAGCAATTAAAGGAATGAATGACGTACTACCGCAAGATATAGCGGTGTGGCATTTTTTTGAACAAACAGCAAAACTGTGTTTAAAACAGTTTGGTTATAACGAAATTCGTACGCCAATTCTTGAGCATACTGAAGTTTTTGTAAGAGGAATTGGGCAAGTAACTGATATTGTAGAAAAAGAAATGTACTCATTTAATGATAGTTTAAATGGAGAGCATTTAACATTAAGACCTGAAGGCACTGCTGCTGCTGTTCGTAGCGTTATTCAAAATCATTTACTTTATGATGGTGGCAAAAAACTATGGTATATTGGACCAATGTTTAGGCATGAAAGACCACAAAGAGGTAGATATAGACAATTCCATCAATTAGGCTTAGAAAGCCTAGGATTTGCACACCCTCAAGCGGATGTTGAATTAATTTTATTTGCACATACTTTATTCCAAAAATTGGGTATTCAAGATAAATTATGTTTAAACATAAATTCTTTGGGTAATATGCCTGAACGTTTAAAACATAGAGAAGCACTAATTGTATACTTTGAACAAAATATCGGTGTTTTAGATGAAGATAGCTTAAAACGCCTTAAAACTAATCCTTTACGCATTTTGGATAGTAAAAATCCAACAATGCAAGATATGATAGAAAAAGCACCTAGCATATTAGAATTTTTAGAAGAAGAATCATTAAATCACTTTAACACAATTAAATTTTTACTTGATGGATTAAATATACCATATCAAGTTAATCACAGATTAGTAAGAGGATTGGATTACTACAATCGCACTGTATTTGAGTGGATTACAGAAGAATTAGGTGCTCAAGGTACTGTATGCGGTGGTGGTAGATATGACCCATTAATTGAAATTATGGGTGGAAAATCTAGCCCTGCTGTTGGTTTAGCAATGGGTATAGAGCGTATACTTGAATTGATTAAAATGACAGATTATACAAAACCAGCGAAAAATAATTTGTATGTTTTATATAGTGGTGAAAATGCTGTTTTATACAGCTTACAATTATCAGCAAAATTAAGGAGTTTTGGAGTAACTGTTATTCAACATACTCATACAGAACTACAACAACAAAGCTTAAAATCACAAATGAAAAAAGCTAGTGCAAGCAATTCAGAGTTTGCAATTGTAATTAATGAAGATAATATACAAAACAAATCGATTACAGTAAAAAATTTAGATAATGGGCAAGAGCAGTTATTTAATATAGAAGATATTAATAATTTAGATAATTTACAAAATATAGCTAACTATATATTAAATAAATAATAAAGGACGAATATGAGTTACGATTTAGACGAACAAGAACAACTAGAAAATGTGAAAGCATGGTGGGCTGAACATGGTAAATGGGTTAGCAATTTAATTTCTGTTGTTTTAATTGTAATTAGTGCCTATTTTGGCTACAAGTGGTGGAATAATTACCAAGAAGAAAAGGCATATGCTTTAGTACAACAATTAAATGCTGCTGTTGATACAAATAATGCAACTGAAATTTTAAAAGTAGCTAATGATTTAAAAACACAGTATCCAAATAGTACTCACACTGCGGTTGGTATTTTACGTGCTGTGCAAACATTACCAGCGAAAAATAATAATGAATCAATCGATTTATTAAAATTTGTTTCAAGCAATCCAAAACAAGAAGAATATGTGCTACTTGCAAATTACAGGCTTGCAAGCATTTTAATTGATAACAAAAAATTTGATGAAGCTATTGAGTTGATGACAAAACCTGTTAAAGATAGCCCTATATGGCAAGGTTTATTTGCTGATAGAGCAGCTGATGCATACGTTGCAAAAGGCGAAAAAGATAAAGCAAAACCGCTATATGAACAAGCATTAAAATCAGCTCAAGAAACCCAAAATAAAGCTTTACAAAACTTCATTGAATTAAAAATGAATGTTAGTACAGTAACTAATAATTAGAAATAACTATATTAGATTAATTTTATGTTAAAAACATGGTTTAAGTCAGTAAAGCAACCTGTAAATACTACTGTAAATCCATTACTAAACTTGCAAAGAGATACATCTTTAACTCTTTTAGTAATGATAGCACTAACTATAGGCTGTATATTTGTTTATTCGGCAACAATTGCAATGAAAGCATCATCAAAGTTTTCAGATTATAGCGAATATCATTTTTTATGGCGTCATGCATTATCAATATTTCTAGGAATATCTGGAATGTTGGTAGTAAGAGAAATAAAAGTAAGTACATGGGGAAAAATTGCACCAAAATTATTTATTATCTCATTAATTGCATTAGTACTTGTTTTAATCCCTCATATTGGTAAATCAGTTGGTGGTGCAAAACGTTGGATTTCCTTAGGTGTTTTAAACTTTCAACCATCAGAATTAATAAAATTAGCAACTGTACTTTATGGAGCTAATTATATCGTACGTAAAATTGATAAAATGCATCTATTTAAACAGGGCATACTACCATTAACAATAGCAGTTAGCCTTGTAGGTGTACTTTTATTATTAGAGCCAGATATGGGGGCATTTATGGTTGTAGCCCTAATTGCCGCAGGCATACTCTTCCTAGGTGGAGCAAATGGGCGATTGTTTTTAATTTTACTTTTTGTTTGTATAATTGTTTTTGGTTCAATTATTTGGTTTTCCCCATGGCGAAGACAGCGTATTTTTGCTTATTTATCCCCATGGGACGAAACATTTGTATTAGATAAGGGTTACCAGCTTACACTGTCTTTAATTGCATTTGGTCATGGCGAGTGGTTTGGCAAGGGTTTAGGTGGCAGTATACAAAAATTAAATTACCTACCTGAAGCACATACTGACTTTATTTTAGCTGTAATTGGCGAAGAATTAGGGTTTATTGGTCTAGCTGGCATGGTTATTCTATTCTTCTTAATCGCAAAAAAAGCGTTTTTAATTGGTAGAACGGCTATTCAATTTGAAAAACATTTCTCTGGATTAGTAGCTCAAGGTGTGGGATTGTGGATAGGAGGTCAAACTTTTATCAATATGGGGGTAAATCTAGGTTTACTACCTACAAAAGGTTTAACATTACCACTAATTAGCTATGGTGGTTCTGCTATAATTATGAATTGTATTGCAATTGGTATACTCATGCGGGTTGATTATGAAAATCATAAAATCATGCGGGGTGAAGTTGTTGATTAGCTAATTAAAAATATTCGTTGTAATCAATTATTTTAAACTAGTTATCTTACAAATAAACCCATAAAGATCATAATTTGTGGGTTTTACTTTTTTATCTTTTAAATATACAAAAAATTCTTGTTTATCAATATCCTACATATTCCCCAATTTATTTAATTATATTTATTACTAAACATAAGTTATGTTAAAATAGATAGATATAATAAAAATATCC
>JBJOQB010000194.1:0-7852 GCA_046050125.1 Pseudomonadota bacterium | reverse complement strand
CAACAATATGACGAGAAATTATTATTTAGATATATGACAAATTGTGGATATTTATCATATAATGGAGCATAAAAAAACTAATTATCCACAATCATTTATGCATATTGCATTTGTCGCTAACACTGCTTGGAGTGTATATAATTTTCGTAAAAATATATTAAGTTATTTGTTAGAACAAGGGCATAAAGTAACTGTGATTGCACCATTTGATGATAAAGTTATAAATTTACAATCAATGGGTTGCAATTGCATAGATATTAAAATGCAAAGACAAGGCACAAGCCCAATATCTGATAGCATGCTCACATATAATTTATATAAAATTTATCGACAAATTAAGCCTGATTTTATTTTTCATTACACGATAAAACCTAATATTTACGGTAGCATAGCTGCAAAATTTGCAGGCATAAAAAACAGCATTGCTGTAACTACAGGCTTAGGTTCTGTATTTATAAAACAAAATTGGGTAACTACAGTTGCTAAAATTTTATATAAATATTCTTTAAAATATGCAAAATATATTTATTTTTTAAATAATGACGACTTAAATAAATTTGTAGAATGTGATATTATTCCTGCTTGTAAAGCAAAATTATTGGCTGGCGAAGGAATAGATACAAACTTTTTTGCACCTCAAACCAAATTTAAGCTACAACAAACAACCACAAGCTTTCTGCTCATAGCAAGAATGCTAAAAGATAAGGGTATTGTTGAATACATAGAAAGTGCCAAAATCCTAAAACAAAAATATGACACAAATGTAAGCTTTAATTTACTAGGTGCTTGCGATGAGCAAAATCCAAATGGAATTAGCAAAGAGCAAATTATGCAATGGCATAATCAAGGTTTTATTAACTATCTTGGTACGACAGATGATGTACGTGGTTATATCCAAAATAGTGATTGTATTGTACTTCCAAGCTATGCAGAAGGCATACCTCGCACTTTATTAGAAGGTGCAAGCATGCAAAAGCCATTAATTGCTAGCGATGTATCAGGGTGCAGAGAAGTTGTCAAACATGAATATAATGGCTATTTATGTAGTGCAAAAAATATTGATGATTTAGTTTTATGTTTAGATAAATTTATAAATTTAGATTCTAATGCAAAACAAACTATGGGTATTAATGCAAGAAATCATGTTATAGAAAATTTCTCTGATAGCAATGTAATAAAAGAGTATATATCACTACTCACACAAGTTTAATAAACTTTATTCTAGCAAAAAATTTGGCTCTAGTTTTGCGCCTATAGCAACAATTGAGTCAATTTCTAGCATTGATGATGCTCGTTTAGCACAATCAGTTATTTTTAGTCTGCCTGCTACATCTACCAAAGAATTAAAATCATTAATTAGTAAGGGTATTTGTGATGCTCAAAGCAAACAATTAAATGATATTTACTTTGCCATTCAATATGTAGATATAACTCAAGATGTAAAAAGTCATTTGCAAGATATGCTAGATGAAATGTATGGAAAATTTAAATCAGGGACAGATTACCGAGCTTTAACAAAAGGCGAATGGCAAGATTTTTGTAAAAAAATTAGTAAAGTACTTGATGATTATACTAAAGAAAATAAAATTCCACATACGGAAGCAATTCAAATATTAGAAGTTGCAGGGATTAAGTAATAAATCAAAGATATTATGATATAATCATCTATCACAAAAGAACAAACAAATTAATTTAAATTTTAAGGATTATTATGAGAAGTGTTCAAACATATTCTAACCCATTACATGCTACATCTAGAGCAAGCTTTTCATCACATGATGGAAATTCAATTGATGATGGAAAAAAACAAGTTTATGGAAATCATGCTAATTTAATATCTAAACCGTCAACTAAATCATTTAGTTGTGATTGGTGTGGAGACAAGTAAGAGGGAGAGCCTGCTTACAGATGTAGTCATAATCATTTTTGGGGTAATAAAAAGTTTTGCTCATATGAATGTAAAAACAGTCATTGGTCATCTGCACATATGTAATTTTTAAATTGCTTGATGCAAATTATATATACCTGCTTTCGCAGGTATGGCAAAACACCCTAATTTAAAAAGCCCTCTGCTGTTTATACGCAGAGTTTTTTTCCTCTTTAACAATAGTTTTGTTGGATTTATTTGCTAAATCAAGTAGTTTGTTATGGGTAAATACCATGCGGTCAGCACCTGTGAAATTATCTTTTAATGTTAGCGTAGAGCTTAAAAACTTCCACTCTAAAAATCTATCTGGGAAGCCGCCGATTTTATGTGGTTTACCGTATTTTGCTACAACTTGCATTTCAAGCTTATCAAAACTCATGCTAGGCTCAAACTCGTAGTATAAAAAATATAATTTATCTTTATAAAACCCCATTCTTCCTTTAAGTAAATGGTCAACGGGAACACCAACAAAATCAGCTAGTACAATTTCTTTATTTACTAGTACATTTGCTTTATCTTCATGTGCATTTAATGTATCAATTTGTGCATTTACTTCACCGTAGTTATATGCATTGATTATTCCACCCTCTATTTGGACTACTTTATCAGCTTGCTCAAATGTAGTTGTGCCTAATTGCATATCAAAAATGCTAGGGTCATAATCAAATGGTTTTACACCATAATCTTTAGTGCTACCAAGTGTTGGTGGAGGTGGTGGGGCTGGTTTCTTTTTTTTCTTTGCTGCATAAACATTAGATGTGGATAATACAGCTAAAGCAAGTGCTGTAATGATTAATTTATATTTGGTGTTTTTTAAAAGCATTTTAAATATTCTCCTTCACATCTTAGTGCTTGAAAATCAAAAAATAATCCATATATACTATTCTATGACAAGGGAGTTTATGATGCAAAATAATGCAAGCGAAAATACAATAAATGGCAACACTGAAGATTTATTACAAAATAATGATAATAACTCTACTGAAGAACAATTAACCGAGTTAGAACAAGCTTTAGCCAAAGCTAATGAATATCATGATGCATGGTTACGTGCGAAAGCCGATGGAGATAATATTAGGCGACGTAGCATTGAAGATTTAGATAAAATGCGTAAATTTGCAGTAGAAGGATTTGCAGAAGGCTTATTATCAGTTATGGACAGCTTGCAAGCAGTTTTAGCAGATAATTCAGGTAATATTGAAACCATGAAACAAGGGATTGATTTAACAATGAAGCAATTGCAAACAGCTTTTGATAAGCAAAAAGTAGTTGCAATTAATCCTGTTGGCGAAATGCTAGACCCTTCATATCATCAAGCTATATCATCTATACCAAGTGATAAGCCAGCAAACACCGTAATTGATGTAATGCAAAAAGGTTATAAATTATCAGAAAGATTATTAAGACCTGCTTTAGTAGTAGTTTCAGCAGGTAATTAATTTTTAGAGTATAAAATATTTATCTTAGACAACTTACTTACAATGCCATCATACCTGCGAAGGCAGGTACCAAGAATTTTTGTTTACTGGATTCTCGTGTACATGGGAATGACATTAAATCAAATTTTATCTATCTGTATTTAACACTTTCATAATTTTTAGTGATATTTTAGATGATATAATTTATTCTTAGTTTCAACAAGATTAACTGTAATTATTTAAATTTAATATTAATTTATTAAACATATATTTGTGAATTCACTACATAAAAAAACTGAAATTATAGTCAAATTGACCATATATTCATTTAATGACATAATGTAATTTTACATGTTTGCATATGTTATGTTTTATCGCAAAATTTATTTATCGACTATTTTAGCATTATCTGGTATATCTGTTTTTTGTGGTAATGCACATGCTGCTGATGAGCCAATCGAGTTAATTATTCAAAAGCCGTCAACACAAAAGCAAGATAGTAAAGATAAATCGAGTTTATCCGCTAGCCCAGCTAAAAATAAAGAAGATAAACAAACATCTCAACAAGCAGTTAGAGCAATACCTTTAGACAAAATTAATGAGGTTAAATCTACTGATAATGCAAGTACTACAGCTGTACAAGCCGTGCCATTTGAAGACACAAAGGTTAGTTTTTTAAATCAAGAAGTAATTGATATAGATAAAACAAGCATACATAGTAAATACAGCAAAAATGATGCAAGCCTGTGGAATAGAATTCGTGCAGGCTTTGCTATGCCAAATTTAGAAAATGAGCAAGCAAGCGAAAAAACTACTTGGTATGCTGCTCGCCCTGAATATTTTTCAAGAATTAATGAAAGAGCAAGTAAATACTTGTATCACATCGTAGAAGAGCTAGAAAAGCGTAATATGCCCTTAGAGTTAGCATTATTACCAATTATTGAATCTGCATTTAATCCTGTAGCAAAATCAAGTGCAAAAGCGGCAGGAATTTGGCAATTTATGCCTAAAACAGGTAAATACTTTAATTTAGAACAAAATATGTTTGTAGATGAAAGGCGAGATGTTTTATCCTCTACAACAGCCGCTTTAGATTATTTACAAAAATTACATGGTATGTTTGGCGATTGGCATTTAGCCTTAGCTGCCTACAATTGGGGTGAAGGCTCTGTATCAAAAGCAATCAATCGTGCTAAAGCTCAGGGTATAACAACACCAAGTTACACTGCTATTAATATGCCAAATGAAACAAGGTATTATGTACCTAAATTACAAGCGGTAAAAAATATCATTAGCGACCCTCAAAAATATGGCATAAATCTTTTTGATATACCAAATCACCCATATTTTGTTACAGTTACAACAGCAAAAGATATTGATGTAGATTTAGCAGCTAGATTAGCAGAAATGCCATTGAATGAATTTAAGGCAATTAACCCTTCATTCAACAAGCGTGTAATTATTGGAGCAACTAAGCCACAAATTTTATTGCCTTGGGATAAAGCAGAGAAATTCCAAGATAATTTAAAAAATCACAAATGGCCACTTTCTACCATGACAGCAATTACCGTAGAAAAAAAAGAGAAAGTAGAAGTTTTAGCTCAAAGGTTTGGTGTTGATGCAAGTGTGATACGTGATATTAACAATATTGGTAAAGGCTTTAGGTTTAGAGCTGGTTCTACTGTACTAATGCCTAAAGTTGGTAATTTGCAAGGCGACATTAGCGAGCATATTGCTGAAAATGGTAAAATCAGTACAGAAAGAGATACACCTGAATTAAAAAGAGTATTAGTTTATGTACATAAACGTGATACCTTATCTAGCATTGCTGATAGATATGACGTAAGTGTAAGCCAAATAAAAGCATGGAATAAAGTAGGTAAAGGGTTAAAGCGAGGACAAAGGCTAACATTAGTTGTACCATATAATAAAGTTATACATTCTCAAAAACCAGAACCAGAAGAAGTACATAAGCCGAGCGAAAAATTATTTATTGCAAAATTAAATAATAAAAAATCAAGAAACAATTTAGCAGAAAATACCACTAATAATAATTCTAAATTTAGAAATTCTAAAGTTGATAGACATGAGAAAAACAGAAAAAAAAACGATAAAAGTGATAGAATAGCTAAAAAAGAAAAAATAGAAGTTGCTAAAGAAGATAAACACTCTAAGCATGCAAAATTGGTAAGAGTAGCAGAAAAAAGGCAACATATTACTAGAAATTAGATTTATTATTAAAGTGTAAAATATAAGGAAAGTTATGATTTTTTTTGCGATATTCTTGATTACGTTGTTGTTATCAGTTTGCTCTTCATTATTATTAATTAAAATTTTAAGCCCTGTAATTAACAGCACCGTTTCTAAAATGTTTGTAAATGAAATGCAACAAGTATGGCGTAAGTACGTACAAATAGCATTATTTATTATTGGTACATCTTCAGGTGTGAATATATATAATTTGCAAAAATTCTTTCAAGATACAAATAAAAAATTTAGCATTGAGCTAATGATTTCTGAAGCTTGGGAAAGTGTTAGAAGTGCAGCTACTTCAATTATTTTATCAATGTTAGTGCTGTTTTTTGTATATTTAATAGTTTCATATCTAAATCAATTAGCACCTATGCACCCAAAAAAATCTGAAGAGAAACCTTTAGATGCAAATGCATTAGAAAAAGAAGATAATCCACAAGACGAAAAACTATAATCGTTCCTAAATCAGGTATGTACAGCTAAATATATAATTTTTAGAGATTTTCAGATAAATCATAATAATATTTAGTTGTACATATCAAGTAAATGGCTAAGCATTAAAATTTCTAGCTACTTTAGTTGGTGTTGCAGTTGGATTAGAAGCACTAGCCGTTTTAGTTGAAGTCAAATTTTGTACAATTTCTAACTCAACTAATGCATTTTTATTAGATAACTCTTCAAATTCACAAGGAATACCTTGAAGATTTTTACCAGAAATAACTTGGTCATACACTTCATGAAATTTATTATATGCATCTGGATCATAAAATGTAACGCTTAACTTTGGATGCTGAGTAAATATATTATGATTATCAACAACCTCATGGCAACTTGACGAGTAATAGCGATCATTTGCTTTAGTATATCTAGTCTTATATTGTTGATTATCTATACCAATCGCTCTAGTTAGACTATCAAATTGATTCAAACAATCTCTCCTACATGCATCTGTAGCCTTTTGCCCTATAACAGCACTAGAAATTGGAACTCCAATTAATGCAAAAAGTCCACCACCAACCACTGTGAGTGCAGTACCTGCCACAACTAAACCTCTCATAAAATCTCCTGTTAGGTAAATTAAACTAAAATAAAAATTAATCAATCAAGCAAATTTAACATAATTAATTTTAATTGTACATACTGCCTAAAGCTCTCCTATAAAAATAACATGTATATTATAATATATGCTATAATTTAGCTCTTCTTGGTCGCGAGAAGTTTTTTAAATTATTGGAGAATAGAATGGAATTATCATTTAACGCTGCTAAGCGTGAAAACCAAGGTTCTGGTGCGAGCCGCCGCCTACGTATTGCTGGTAACACACCAGGTATCGTATACGGTGCTAATCAAGAGCCAACATCAATTGAATTAAATCACAAAGAATTGTTTTATGCTTTACAAAAGGAAGAATTTCATTCTTCTATTTTAGCTATGAATTTAGATGGTAAAGTAGAACAAGTTTTATTACGTGATTACCAAATGCACCCATACAAACGTGTTGTAATGCACGTTGATTTTCAACGTATTGATGCAAATACACCAATCGTTATGAATGTACCTGTACATTTCCACGGCGAAGAAGTTTCTCCTGCAGTTAAAACTGGCGGTGGTTTAGTTACTCATGTACAAAATCAAGTTGAAGTACGTTGCTTACCAGCTGACTTACCAAAATTCATTGAATTTGATTTATCTAAATTAGAATTAGGTCAATCAGTTCATGCTAAAGATTTAACATTACCAGCTAATGTGAGCTTAGGTATTGGTGCTGAAACTACTGTATTAGTAATTGTTGCAGCTGCTAAAGACTAATTAGTCATTTATCATTTTGATTGATTAAAAATAAATTAAGTATAACTAAAATATGTGGTTATACTTAGTTTTTATATTGGCTTAGATATAAAAATAAATAAAATATAAAACTACAATTTTGTTCTGAACTTACTTATTAAAATTATTAAAATTTGGAGAAATTATGCCTAGTGCAATAAGCGTAAGCCCGAATAAACACAATGTAACTATCTATACAAAAGATGGCTCGCAAACAATTAAAGACCCAAACAATTCACCAACACAGTGTGCATTAAAAACATTGGTGGATACACCATGTTCAAAAAGCTCAAACTCTACTAAATATAGGGATTGCCCACATAAGTTTATGATATAATAAATGTTTTATTAAGATGAAGATAATATGTAAAAGATGTGGAGATGATAAAAGTGTAAGATATGGATACTCTAAGAGAAAGAATGGAGA
>JBJOQB010000193.1:0-2728 GCA_046050125.1 Pseudomonadota bacterium | reverse complement strand
TAATTTTCTAAAAAATTCTTATTTACAATTTCATTGCATATCATAATTATGTTATCATTATTAAAATAAAGTATTTCAATAAAGGTTAATATGAGCAGTATTAATAAAGTAGTATTAGCATACTCTGGTGGTTTAGATACATCTGTAATCTTAAAGTGGTTACAAGATAATTATGATTGTGAAGTTGTAACATTTACCGCTGATTTAGGGCAGGGCGAAGAATTAGAGCCAGCTCGACAAAAAGCATTAAAATTCGGTATAAAGCCAGAAAATATCTTTATTGATGATTTACGTGAAGAATTTGTGCGTGATTTTGTGTTTCCAATGTTTAGAGCAAATGCTTTATACGAAGGGGAGTATTTATTAGGCACTTCAATTGCAAGACCATTAATTGCTAAAAGACAAATTGAAATTGCGAGAGCAGTAAATGCTCAAGCTGTAAGCCACGGTGCTACAGGTAAAGGTAATGACCAAGTAAGATTTGAATTGGGTTACTATGCTTTAGAACCAAATATTAAAGTAATCGCTCCATGGCGTGAGTGGGATTTATTATCTCGTGAAAAATTATTAGCTTATGCTGAAAATGCAGGAATATCAATTGATATGAAGCATAAAAATGGTGGTGCTCCATACTCTATGGATGCAAATTTATTACATATTTCATTTGAAGGTAGACATTTAGAAGACCCTAAAGCTGAAGCTGAGGAAAGCATGTGGCGTTGGACAGTTTCGCCTGAACTCGCTCCTGATGCTCCTGAATATGTAGATTTAACCTTTACAAAAGGCGATATTACTGCAATTAATGGCGTTGAATTAAAAGCTCATGAAGTGTTGGCTAAATTAAATGAATTAGGCGGTAAACATGGAATTGGGCGTTTAGATTTGGTTGAAAATCGTTATGTTGGTATGAAAAGCCGTGGTTGCTATGAAACACCTGGTGGAACGATTATATTAAAGGCTCACCGTGGTATTGAATCAATTACTTTAGATAGGGAAGTTGCTCACTTAAAAGATGATTTAATGGCTCGTTATGCTAGTTTAGTTTATAACGGTTACTGGTGGAGTCCAGAGCGTACGGCTTTACAAGTTTTAATTGACCATACTCAATTAAATGTAAGCGGTTTTGTTCGTGTTAAATTGTATAAAGGTAGTGTTTCTGTTGTAGCTAGAGATTCTCAAAATACTTTATTTGATAAAACAATTGCTACTTTTGATGATGATGGCGGTGCTTATAACCAAGCTGATGCAGGCGGATTCATTAAGCTAAATGCTTTACGTATGCGTATTGCTGAATTAGCTAAAAGAAATCGCTAATATATAATTGATAAATATACAGATTTATTCTTATGCATAATCCACAAAATACAGAGCAAACTTTAGTTATATCAGGTGCAGGGCCTGTGGGTTTGTTTTGTGCTTTGAAATTGGCTCAATATGGGGTAAATAGCGTAGTTTTAGACCCCATTTTATCAAATGCAAATCCTTGGCAGAATAATCGTACTATTGCTTTGTCTTATGGTAGTATTCAATTGCTTAAGGGTGTTGGTGTTGATATAGCAAGCTTAAATAGTAGCATTAATAATGATTATGTTGCTAAAATTAAACATGTACATATATCTATTCATAATATATTTGGTGCGTGTAATATGCATGCTGATGATTATGATGTAGATGCTTTGGGCTATGTAGTTAGTTATAGTAATTTATGCCATGCTTTGTATAATGCTTGTTTAGCTAGTCATAAAATTTGTTTTGTCGCTAAGAAATTAATCTCAAATAATTATAATAGTATTACTGATTTGGTTGATGGTATTGTTGAAGGTGGTGCAATTTATTCTACACCCCTTTTGATTGTGTCAGAAGGCAGTAAAATGCAACAGCAATACACAAATATAGATAATAATAAAGATGTTAATAATTCGATTAAATTTAGCAATAATCAATATGCACATGTTGGTTGGTTAAATTTACCACAATTGCCACATAAGTACAAAGATAGTGCATTTGAACGTTTTACTAATCAAGGGCCTTTGGCATTGTTGCCATATCCGCATATAGATGATGCTGGTAATCAGTATAATTACGCTGTAGTTTGGTGTGATTTTACACAAGATAGCAGTAACTGTACGATGGATAATCTGCAAAATATCATCGGTTGGCGAGTTGGTAAAATTGGTAATTTAAAAATAGAACAACATTTCAATTTAAGCCCTCAAACTCGTAGTATTCTGCATGAAAATCAGACAGTTTATATTGGTAATTCAGCTCAAAGCTTGCACCCTGTAGCGGGGCAAGGCTTAAATTTGGGTTTTAGGCAGGTTTATGCTTTAGTGCAAAGTATAATTAAACAAGAATCATTAGCACAATTTGTTACAAATATACAAAATGATAGATTAAGTATGTTATGCACTACTTCTATTATGTCGAATATATTTACGTTGCCAATTCCAACTTTAAAACAAAGATTAGGCTTGATTTTACAAGCAATTGATATTATTCCTAGCCTTAAAAAAAGCTTTGCACAACATTTTATGTATGGTCGTCGTTAGTTGTTTGCTTAGTTTTTAAATCGGCTTTGTATATAAAATATAATCATATATAATCAATTTTTACACTTATTTATATTAACTTAATCTTAATAAAATTAAAATATAGGACAATATTATGACAGGAATTAGCCTTTTTGCTAAATATAATAATTATAAAACATATTTTAGAGTTCCCAATC